>NZ_JPSY01000002.1:300000-435578 GCF_000763375.1 Microbacterium profundi
GCGTCCCCGCGGTGAGGATCGTGAACAGCAGGATGATCGCGACGAATGCGATGTAGATGCCTGAAGTGCGCAGGTTGTGGGTCAGCAGGTCTTTGACCTCGGTGAACACGTTGTTCATGCCGCGGCCTCCTTCGGAGAAGAGTTTTCGATTGTCATGAGGGACATGAGCGCCTCCTGTGTCGCTTCCGCGACGGGGAGCTGCCCGGTGATCCGCCCGTAGGCGAGGGCGTAGATGCGGTCCGAGAGTCCGAGCAGTTCCGGCAGTTCGCTGGAGACCAGGATGACGGCCTTGCCCGCCGCCGCGAGCGCGCCGATGATCTCGTAGATCTCGTACTTGGCGCCGACGTCGATGCCACGGGTCGGCTCATCGAGGATGAGGACCTCCGGATCGGTGTAGAGCCACTTCGCCAGAACGACCTTCTGCTGGTTGCCGCCGGAGAGGTTTCCGACGAGCTGGGCGACCGTCCGCGACTTGATGTTGAGGTCCTTGCGATACTTCTCCGCCACCTCGACCTCCCGGTTGCCGTCGATGAACGGCCCGGCGGATGTCAGATTGCCCAGGGCTGCGGCGGAGATGTTCGTCTTGATGTCGGTGATCAGGTTGAGGCCGTACTCCTTGCGGTCCTCCGAGACATAGGCGATCCGATTGTCGATCGCGTCCTTCACGGTGCGCGTGGAGATTTCCTCACCGCGCAGGAAGACCTTGCCCGACGCATCGCGTCCGTAGCTGCGCCCGAACACGCTCATCATGAACTCGGTGCGACCGGCACCCATGAGTCCGGCGATGCCGATGATCTCCCCGGCGCGCACAGACAGTGAGGCATCGTCCACGACGACGCGACCCTGCTGCGTGGGATGCAGCACGCTCCAGTTCTCGATGCGGAAGATCTCTTCGCCGATGTCCGGCGTGCGTTCGGGGAAACGGCGATCCAGTGACCTGCCGACCATGCCGCGGATGATGCGATCCTGTGTGGCGTCGGCGCCGTGCATGTCGATCGTCTCGATCGTCTGCCCGTCGCGGATGATCGTGGTCGAGTCGGCGATGTCGACGATCTCGCCGAGCTTGTGACTGATGATGATGCACGTGATGCCCTGCTCGCGAAGACCGCGCAGCAGGTCGAGCAGGTGCTCGGAATCGGTGTCGTTCAGCGCGGCGGTCGGCTCGTCGAGGATGAGCAGGCGCACGTCCTTGTTCAGCGCTTTGGCGATCTCGACGAGCTGCTGCTTGCCGACGCCGATCTGGCCGACCGGCGTCGTCGGGTTCTCGTGCAGTCCGACGCGTTCCATGAGCGTCGCCGCCTGCGCATTCACCTCATGCCAGTCGATCAGTCCTCGATGGACCACCTCGTGGCCGAGGAAGATGTTCTCGGCGATCGAGAGGTGGGGGACCAGGGCCAGCTCCTGGTGGATGATGACGATGCCCGCGTGCTCGGAGTCCTTGATCGCGTTGAAGCGCTGCGGTTCGCCGTCGAAGACGATCGATCCGTCGAAGGATCCGTGCGGGTACACGCCCGACAGCACCTTCATGAGGGTGGATTTTCCTGCACCGTTCTCGCCGCAGATCGCGTGGATCTCGCCGCGGGCGACGGTCAGGGTGACGTCATCGAGCACCTTGACGCCGGGGAAGTTCTTGGTGATGTTGCGCATCTCGAGGATAGCGTCGGACATCTCAGCTCCTGTCTGTGAGTGGGTGACAGCAGTGGTGAGGTCCGTCCGCCGGGATGACCCGGCGAACGGACCTCACCGTGAGGATCAGCCGGCGACGCCTGCGGCGACCTCTTCCTCGGTCCAGTAGCCGGAGTCGACCAGCAGCGAGGCGATGTTGTCGGCCACCACGATGTCGGACTCGAGCAGGTAGGACGGGACGACCTTCACGCCGTTGTCGTACGTCTCGGTGTCGTTCGCCTCCGGCTCTTCGCCCTTCGCGAACGAGTCGGCAGCGGCGACTGCCTGTGTGGCGAGCTTGCGGGTGTCCTTGAAGATGGTCGCGTACTGCACTCCGTCGGCGATCATCTTCACCGATGCGATCTCGGCATCCTGACCCGAGAGGATCGGAAGCCCGCCTTCGATCGTCGAGCCGTAACCCGCGTTCTCGAGAGCGGTGATGATGCCGCGTGAGATGCCGTCATACGGAGCCAGCACCCCGTCCAGCGGCTTGGAGCCGCCGGCGTACGTGCTGGTGAGAAGGTCTTCCATGCGCTTCTGCGCAGTGGCCTGATCCCAGCGCAGCGTCGAGACGGTGTCCATGTCGATCTGCCCTGACGGGACGGTGATGCGGCCGTCGTCGAAATACGGCTGCAGGGTGGCGATCGCACCGTCGTAGAAGAACTTCGTGTTGTTGTCGTCCGGTGAGCCGGCGAACACCTCGATCGCCTTGGGATCTGCCTGACCGGTGTCCTCGTTGTTCTCGTCGAGGAACCCCAGCCCGCGCAGCAGCGACTGCGCCTGCTGCACCCCGACGGTGTAGTTGTCGAACGTGACGTAGAAGTCGACGTCCTCGGTGCCGTTGATGAGACGGTCGTAGGCGATGACCGGGATGCCCTTGCTCGCGGCGTTCTCGAGCTGGGTCGCCAGGGCGGTGCCGTCGATCGACGCGACGATGAGGATGTCGGCGCCGTTCGTGATCATCTGGTCGAGCTGCTGCTGCTGGCGGGGGATGTCGTCGTTCGCGAACTGCAGATCGACGTCGTAGCCGGCCTCTTCGAGCTGCGACTTGACGGCGTCGCCGTCGGCGATCCAGCGTTCGCTGGTCTCGGTGGGCATCGCGACGCCGACGGTGATGTCCGTCGCCTCGGCGTTCCCTTCTGATTCGGGCGCAGGGCTGCTCGCGCAGGCTGCGAGTCCGAAGGCGAGGGCGAATGCACCGGTGGTGGCTACGGCACGCAGGAGGGTTCTACTCATTGCGTTCTCTCTTCCTTGAAAGGTCGGCGGTCCGTGCTGTCGGACCACTCTGTCGGGTGCGTTGCGGCGCTTGCGCGCCTTCCGCCCCCGAAGCATTGCATATTGACGTACCTGCGGACAAATTATTTTTTTCGATAGCATTGCTGGATCCGATCGACACGCGAAGAGGTGGTGCGATGCCTGACACTGTGCTGCGCATGTCGGGCGTCACCAAGCGATTCCGCGGCGTGACGGCGCTGGATGACGTTTCTCTCGAGGTGCGGCGCGGCGAGGTCCATGCGATCTGCGGAGAGAACGGCGCGGGCAAATCGACGCTCATGGAGATCCTCAGCGGCGTGCATCCGCACGGCACGTTCGAGGGGAAGATCGCGTTCGACGGGCGGGACATGCAGTTCCGCTCGCTCGCGGACAGCGAGAGTGAGGGCATCGTCATCGTGCACCAGGAGCTCGCCGTCGTCCCGCAGCTCTCGATCGCCGAGAACATCTTCCTCGGGCACGAGATGACCCGATTCGGCCTCGTCGATGAAGAGCGCACCCATGCTCGAGCCGCCGAGCTCATGGCCAGAGTGGGCCTCCGGGAGAGCCCGGCGACGCGGATGTCCGAACTGGGGATCGGCAAACAGCAGCTGGTCGAGATCGCGAAGGCACTGGCCAAGGACGTCAGGCTGCTCATCCTCGACGAACCGACCGCTGCACTCGGGCGAGACGATTCCGATCGACTGATGGCACTGGTCGACCGGTTCCGGTCACAGGGGATCACGTGCGTTCTGATCTCGCACAAGCTGCAGGAGGTCCTGGACATCGCCGACCGGATCACCGTGCTGCGCGACGGCGCGTCGATCGAGACCATGCGTCGCGATGACCCCGAGACGGATGAGAGCCGGATCATCCGGGCGATGGTGGGCCGCCCGCTCGACGACCTCTTCCCGCCGCGCGAACCGGACATCGGTGATGAGCTGTTCCGCGTCGAGCACTGGACCGTCCGTCATCCGAGCGATCCTCAGCGAGTTGTGATCGATGATGTGAGCTTCCACGTGAACTCAGGGGAGATCGTGGGAATCGCTGGTCTGATGGGAGCAGGCAGGACCGAGCTCGCGATGAGCATATTCGGGCATTCCTACGGCTCGACGATCACCGGCACGGCATACAAACGCGGCGAGCAGATCGAGCTGCACACGATCAGAGACGCGATCGGCCACGGCATCGCGTACGCGCCCGAGGACCGCAGGCAGGACGGGCTCAACCTGCTCGCCTCCGTGCAGACGAGCATCTCCTCGGTGGCGTTGGGGCGGCTCGCCCACCACGGACTGGTCGACGGCGTCCGTGAACGCAAAGTCGCCGAGGCGTACCGCTACAAGATGAACATCAAGACGCACAGCGTGAGCGCGGCCACGGCGACGCTCTCGGGTGGGAACCAGCAGAAGATCGTCCTGTCGAAATGGATCTTCAGCAACCCCGAGGTGCTCATCCTCGACGAGCCCACCCGCGGGATAGACGTCGGTGCCAAGTACGAGATCTACGGTCTGATCAACGAGCTCGCGGCTCAGGGCAAGTCGATCATCGTCATCTCCTCGGAGCTGCCCGAGGTGATCGGGCTCTCCGACCGGGTCTACACGCTCGCCGACGGGCGCATCACGGCCGAAGTGACCAGGGCCGATGCGACCCAGGAGCTGCTCATGCGACACATGACGGCCGTGCGCTGATGGCTGCGCGCCAGCACATGACAGATCGTGATCTCGTGACCGCATCGCCGGCGTCCGCCCGGCCGGCTGCGCGCACGACGAACGAGGATGTACGGCAGCAGAACCTGTCGGCCGTGCTGCAGCTGGTGCACGGCCGCGGTGCCCTGTCCCGTTCGGAGATCGGTGCGAGGACCGGCCTGACCCGCTCGACCGTGACCGCGCTGGTGCAGGAGCTCCTCGACCTGCAGGTCGTCTGCGAGACGTCCGTGAAACCCACCGGTCGTGCCGGCCGCCCGTCGCTCGGGGTCGCGGCCGATGACCGTGTGGTCGCGCTGAGCGTCAGCGCCGATCCGCACGCCGTCTCCGTCGCGCTGGTCGGTCTGGGCGGTGCCGTGCATTCCCGAGTCCGACACGACCTCGCCAAACCCCCGAACCCGAGGCGTTTCGCACAGCTCACCTCGTCGTTGGTCGACGGCATGCGCGCGGACATCGATCGCCACTACCGCCTCGTCGGCGCAGGAGTCGCCGTTCCCGGTCTGGTGGACCGCGGCGGGACGGTACTGCTGTCGCCTTCGCTCGGCTGGCGCAGGGAGAACCTGGCGCACCGTCTTGCGGATGCGATCGGCATGGAGGTGAAAGTAGGCAACGACACCAGTGTCGGCGCCATGGCGGAGACGCGTTTCGGCATCGGGCGAGACGTCGACAACGTGCTCTATCTGAGCGGTTCCATGAACGGTATCGGCGGCGGGCTCGTCCTCGACGGCGCCCTCGTGCGCGGCACCTCGGGGTTCGCGGGGGAGTTCGGTCACACGGTCGTGAACACGTCTGGAGCGCTCTGCTCCTGCGGACGCCGCGGGTGCCTTCAGGTCGAGGTGCATCCGGCGAAGGTGCTCGCGCTGCTGGGCAGGCGCGGTCTCGATGAGGATGAGCTCGACATCGAGCTCGGCCTCGTGCGCGACCCCGTCACCCTCGCCGAGGTGGCACGACAGGTCGACGTGCTCTCGGTCGCGCTGACCAACTTCGTCAACGCGTTCGCACCGCAGATGGTCGTGCTGTCCGGATACCTCGGTGTGCTTCTGGCCACGAGTCGAGAGCGGTTGTCGGCGGCGGTCCGGCTGCACCCCGTGGGCGCCGAGGGGCGCACCGTCCGTCTCGAGCGAGCGCACATGAGATCGCATCTGATGCAGATCGCGCCGGCCGAGCTCGCGTTCGAGCCGCTGCTGGGCGATCCGGTCGCCAGAGCGCCGCGCGCGTAGCATCCGCCTCGCACACCATCGGCCTATGGCGTGCGTTGATCTTCGCGAGCGGACATAATGAAGTGACGATGTGATCGTGCACATGGGAGGAGGCCGCGCGATGTCCAACGCCTCCGAGCGCGCACGGCTGCCCAGTATCCGTGACGTCGCGCGCCTCGCCGGGGTCTCGCACCAGACGGTCTCCCGTGTGCTGAACGACCATCCCAGCATCCGTCCGGAGACGAAGAAACGCGTGCAGGACGCGATCGCAGTTCTCGACTACAAGCCGAACCTCGCGGCTCGCGCCCTCGTCACCAGCCGTTCGCACACGATCGGAATACTGTCGGCCACCATCGGCGAGTTCGGTCCGACATCGTCGATCGCGAGCATCGAGGATGCCGCGCGCGTCGAAGGGTATTCGGTCACGACCGTCAACCTGCCGACCACCACTCCCGAGGCGATCGGGGATGCGATCCGGCAGCTGGGGCGGGAGCAGGTCAGCGGCATCGTCGTGCTCGCCCCGCAGGTGCGGGTGTTCAATGTGCTGCGAGGCATGGCCGTCGGCGTGCCGTTCGTGAGTCTTCAGACCGCCTCCGGCTCCGACGGCTTCTCGCACTCTGCGGATCAGGTGGCCGGAGCGCGTGCCGTCACGGAGCACCTGATCTCACTGGGGCACAGCGACATACTGCATCTGGCGGGCCCCCAGGACTGGATCGAGGCGGAGTCGCGCATGCGCGGTTATCTCGATGCCCTGCGCGAGGCCGACCTGCCGACGTTCCCGCCCATCCGCGGCGACTGGACGGCGGATTTCGGCTACTTCGCTGGCACCGAACTGGTGCGGCGCAGAGATTTCACCGCGGTGTTCGCCGCGAACGATCTGATGGCGATCGGCCTCATGCACGGGTTCAGGGATGCCGGCATCGAGGTGCCGCGCCAGGTGAGTGTCGTGGGATTCGATGACATTCCCGTCGCCGCTCACGTCTGGCCGCCGCTCACCACCGTGCACCAGGACTTTCCGTCGCTGGGGCAGCGCGCCGTGCACATCCTGCTCGCGCAGATCCGCGGGGACGACATCCCCGATTTCGGCCCGGCCGTGCCGCAGTTGCGCCTGCGTTCCTCCAGCGCGTCGCGCTGACTTCGCGACCGTCGCGTCTCGATAGCGCAACGACAGAGGACCCGTACTTGACACCGGAGATCAAGAGGCGCAATATTGTGTCTCATGTGAACGGTCACATTAAGAACGACCGTCAAGTATCGAGGAAGATCCGTGAGCAGCACAGCAACGATGCCAACAGTGTCGGGGCCGATCTTGGAGATGCGAAACATCACCAAGGAGTTCCCCGGTGTGAAAGCACTCTCCGACGTCTCGATCGCCGTGCGCGCGGGCGAGATCCACGCGATCTGCGGTGAGAACGGCGCAGGCAAGTCGACTCTGATGAAGGTGCTGTCCGGGGTCTACCCGTACGGCTCGTACGACGGCGACATCCTGCTGTACGGCGAGGAGCAGCGCTTCAAGGACATCGTGGCCAGCGAGCAGGCCGGCATCGCGATCATCCACCAGGAGCTCGCACTGATCCCCGAACTCTCGATCACCGAGAACATCTTCCTCGGCAACGAGATCGCCAGCGGCGGCGTCATCGACTGGAGCGCGGCCAAGATGCGCGCCACTGAACTGCTCGCCAGGGTCGGCCTCAACGAGGATCCCGATATCTCCATCAAGCACCTCGGCGTCGGCAAGCAGCAGCTCATCGAGATCGCGAAGGCCCTCAACAAGGACGTGCGACTGCTCATCCTCGATGAGCCGACAGCGGCCCTGAACGAGAACGACTCGCAGCACCTGCTCGACCTGATCCTCGGCCTCAAGGCCAAAGGCATCGCGTCGATCATGATCAGCCACAAGCTCAATGAGATCGAGCAGATCGCCGATGAGATCACGATCATCCGCGACGGTCGCACCGTCGAGACCCTCGACATCACCAAGGGCGAGATCAACGAGGACCGCATCATCCGCGGCATGGTCGGTCGCTCGCTGGAGAGCCGGTACCCCGACCGCACCCCCGAGATCGGCGAGGTCTTCTTCGAGGTCAAGGACTGGTGGGTTCAGCATCCGACCGTCTCGGAGCGCATGGTCGTCAAGGGCTCAGGGCTGACCGTCCGTCGTGGCGAAGTCGTCGGCATCGCCGGCCTCATGGGTGCAGGACGCACCGAGTTCGCCCGCAGCATCTTCGGCCGCTCGTACGGCAACTTCCTCAGCGGCCAGATGTTCAAGGACGGCGAGGAGATCGAACTGCGCGACGTCTCCAGTGCGATCCGTCACGGACTCGCCTACGTCAGTGAGGACCGCAAGACCCTCGGACTGAATCTGCTCGACACCATCAAGCGCGCGGTCGTCTCCGCCAAGCTGTCGAAGATCTCCACCAGGGGAGTGGTCGACGACCGCGAGGAGTTCTCCGTCGCCGAGCGGTACCGCAAGGCGCTGCGGATCAAGACCCCGACGGTCGAGGAGGGTGTCAACAAGCTCTCCGGCGGAAACCAGCAGAAGGTCGTGCTCGCCAAGTGGATGTTCACCGACCCCGATCTGCTGATCCTCGATGAGCCCACCCGCGGTATCGACGTCGGCGCGAAGTACGAGATCTATTCGATCATCAACGAGCTCGCGGCTTCCGGCAAGGGCGTCATCGTCATCTCCAGCGAGCTGCCGGAGCTGATGGGCATCTCCGACCGCATCTACACGATCTTCGAGGGACGCGTCACCGACTGCATCCCCGCCGATCAGGCAACTCCGGAGGCGCTCATGCGCAGCATGACCTCCACGAACCAGAAAGCGACCGCATGAGCACCAGCACGACCCCCGAGGTCAAGAATCAGGGATTCCACTTCCGCGACATCCGCAAGATGTTCGGCGGCGCGCAGTCGTCGTTGCGTCAGTTCGGCATCTTCGGCAGCCTCGTCGTCATCGTCCTGCTGTTCGAGATCCTGACGATCGTACGCAACGGCCCGAACGGTGCGACGCTCACGCCGGGCAACCTGATCAACGTCATCAACCAGTACTCCTTCATCCTGATCCTCGCGATCGGCATGGTGATGGTGATCATCATGGGCCACATCGACCTGTCGGTCGGTTCTGTCGCGGCCTTCACCGGCATCATCGTCGCGAAGTCGATGGCGGAATGGAATCTCCCCTGGCCGCTGGCGATCGTGCTCGGACTCGTCGTCGGAGCTCTGGTGGGAGCATGGCAGGGGTTCTGGGTCGCATACGTCGGGGTGCCGGCGTTCATCGTGACGCTGGCCGGCATGCTCTTCTTCCGCGGTGCCAACCAGTGGATCGGCAACTCGCAGTCGATCCCGGTGCCCAAGGAGTTCGTGTACATCGGCGCGGGCTATCTGCCCGAGGTCGGCGGTCCATTCCAGTTCAACGTGCCGACCATGCTGCTCGCCCTCGCCGGCGTCGCCTGGCTGGTCTTCTGGGAGATCCGCACCCGCCGCATCCAGCACAAGATGGGCTCGATCATGGCGCCGCTGTGGGTGAGCGTGACCAAGGTCGTGCTGCTGTCCGTGGTCGTGCTCGCCGCTGGCTGGATGTTCGCCACCGGTCGTCCAGGCACGAGCTTCCCGGTGTCCGGACTGATCCTGCTCGCACTGGTCATCATCTACTCGTTCATCACCCGCAACACGGTCTTCGGCCGGCACATCTACGCCGTCGGCGGCAACCGCCAGGCGGCGAGTCTCTCGGGCGTGAAGGATCGCTGGGTCGACTTCTTCGTGATGATGAACATGTCCGTGCTCGCTGCCCTCGCCGGAATGATCTTCGTCGCACGGTCGCAGGCCTCCGGTCCCGGTGACGGCAACGGCTGGGAGCTCGACGCGATCGCGAGCGTGTTCATCGGCGGCGCCGCCGTCGCCGGCGGCATCGGCACCGTGATCGGGTCGATCATCGGTGGTCTTGTCATGGCGTTCCTCAACAACGGCCTGCAGCTGCTCGGCCAGGGTGCAGACGTCGTCTCGATGATCAAGGGGCTCGTGCTCCTGGTCGCGGTCGGCATCGACGTCTGGAACAAGCAGCAGGGGCGCCCGTCGCTGATCGGATTCATGATGCGCAAGCGGAACCGCCCAGACGCCCCCAACCTCACCGACTATCCAAAATCCAAGTAATCCACACCAAGAAACAGAGAAAGAGATCGCATGAAGAGAATGGCATTTGCGGCCACAGTGATTGTCGCCGCTACAGCTCTCGCCCTCACCGGTTGCTCAGGCGAACGTGGCGGCGACACCGGGGGAGGCACCGAAGAGGAAGCCGCCGGTTTCGACGCAGGTTCGACGATCGGCGTCGCGCTGCCCGACAAGACCAGTGAGAACTGGGTGCTGGCAGGTCAGCTGTTCACCGACGGACTGGAAGAAGCCGGCTACAAGGCCGACGTCCAGTACGCCCCGGCGAGCAACACGGTCGCCGAGCAGCAGAACCAGATCCAGTCGATGGTCACCAACGGCGCCAAGGTCATCATCATCGGCGCGAAGGACGGCAAGCAGCTGGCCACGCAGGTGCAGGCGGCCAAGGATGCTGGCGCCTACGTGATCGCATACGACCGTCTGATCGAGAACACCGACGCGCTCGACTACTACGTCGCGTTCGACAACTTCAAGGTCGGCAACCTCCAGGGCCAGGCCCTGCTCGACGGGCTCGCCGAGCGCGCCGATCACGAGGCGCCGTACAACGTCGAGCTGTTCTCAGGCTCGCCGGATGACGCGAACTCGGCTGTCTTCTTCGACGGTGCGATGGAGGTACTGCAGCCGGCGATCGATGACGGCACGCTGAACGTCGTCTCGGGTCAGACCGAGATCGCTCAGACCGCCACAGAGGGCTGGTTGGCAGAGAACGCGCAGAACCGCATGGACACGCTGCTCACCGGCTCATACGGCGGCGACGTGTTGCTCGACGGCGTGCTGTCGCCGAACGACACGCTGGCACGCGCCATCCTCACCTCTGCACAGCAGGCGGGCAAGGGCGTCCCGGTCGTCACCGGTCAGGACTCCGAGGTCGAGTCGGTGAAGTCGATCATGGAGGGCATCCAGTACTCCACGATCAACAAGGACACCACGCTGCTCGTGGAGCAGGCCATCAAGATGGTCGGCCAGCTGCAGAAGGGCGAAGAGGTCGATGTGAACGACACCGAGTCCTACGACAACGGCTCGAAGGTCGTGCCGTCGTACCTGCTCGACCCGGTGATCGTCACGAAGGACAACGCTGCCGAGGCCTATGCCAACGTGCCGAGCCTCCTGGAGATCGTGGAGTCGTACAAGTAACGACTCCGTTTGGGGACGCGCGAGCCGTCCGGACCTTTGGGTCCGGGCGGCTCGTTGCACATGCCATCGAGGCCGACGATCAGCCGACTGCCGTAGCCTTGGAGTGACATGGCACATCTTCTCGGGGCCGAGGGCCTCCATCTGGAATACCCGACCAAGGTCGTCTTCGACTCCATCACTCTCGGCATCGAGGAGGGGGATCGCATCGGCATCGTCGGACGCAACGGTGACGGAAAATCCTCTCTGCTGGCGATGCTCGCCGGCCGCAAGGAGCCGGATGCCGGACGCGTGACGATGCGCGCCGGCACAACAGTCGGCGTGCTGGATCAGGCCGACACCCTCGACGACTCGCTCACCATCGCACAGTCGGTCGTCGGCGACATGCCGGAATACGAGTGGGCAGGCGACGCCCGCGTGCGCGACGTCATCCAGGGGCTGCTCGCAGACCTGGACTGGGACGCGCAGGTGCTGGGTCTCAGCGGTGGACAGCGGCGTCGCGTGGCGCTCGCCGCGCTGCTCGTCAAGGACTGGGACATCGTCGCGCTGGATGAGCCGACCAACCACCTCGACGTCGAGGCGATCACCTGGCTCGCCGGGCACCTGAAGAAACGATGGGCCGTGAACTCCGGCGCCTTCCTCGTCGTCACGCACGACCGCTGGTTCCTCGACGAGGTCTGCACCGAGACCTGGGAGGTGCACGACCGGATCGTCGAGCCCTTCGAGGGCGGCTACGCCGCGTACATCCTGCAGCGCGTGGAGCGGGACCGCATGTCGGCGGTCACAGAGGCGAAGCGGCAGAACCTCGCGCGCAAGGAGCTCGCGTGGCTGCGCCGCGGCGCGCCGGCGCGTACGGCGAAGCCGAAGTTCCGCATCGATGCCGCGAACGAACTGATCGAGGATGTGCCGGAGATCCGCGACAAGGTCTCGCTGCAGTCGCTCGCCGTCTCCCGCCTCGGCAAGGACGTCGTCGATCTGCTGGATGCCGGCGTGACGTACCCTTCGACGGGCTCAGTGACCGGTGAAATCGGTGCTCCCCGCGAGGTGCTGCGCGACGTCGAGTGGCGCATCGCACCGGGCGAGCGGACAGGGATCCTCGGCGTGAACGGTGCAGGCAAGTCGACGCTTCTCGGGCTCGTCGCGGGCACGATCGAACCGACCAGCGGACGAGTCAAGCGCGGCACGACCGTCAAGGTCAAGACTCTCACCCAGAGGATCGATGAGCTCACCACGGTCTGGAACGACCCGGTGCGCAAGGTCATCGAGAGTCTGCGCACCGAGTACACCTTCGGCACCGGATCCAAGTCGCAGTCCCTCACTCCCGGCCAGCTCCTCGAGCGCCTCGGCTTCTCGTCCGCTCAGCTCTCGACGCCGGTGAAGGATCTCTCCGGTGGTCAGCAGCGACGGCTGCAACTGCTGCTCGTGCTGCTCGAGCAGCCCAACGTGCTGATCCTCGACGAGCCGACCAACGACATGGACACCGACATGCTCGCGGCCATCGAAGACCTGCTGGACTCCTGGCCGGGCACTCTGCTCGTGGTCAGTCACGACCGGTACTTCCTCGAGCGCGTCACCGACCAGCAGTTCGCTGTCATGGGAGGCAGGCTCCGGCACCTTCCGGGTGGCGTGGACGAGTATCTGCGGCTGCGGACGGCAGAGCAGAGCGGCGCGCCATCGGCGAAGGCGACGACGTCGTCATCCGGACTGGACGGTGCCGCGCTCCGCGCAGCGCAGAAGGAGGTCGCTGCTCTCGAACGCAAGATCCAGAAACTCACCCAGCAGATCGACAAGGCCAAGCACGCGCTGGTGGAGCACGATCAATCCGACTATGAGGGACTCGCTCAGAAGATGAAGCGGATCAGCGCGCTGGAGTCCGAGGTCGAAGAGAACGAGACACGCTGGCTGGAGGTCAGCGACCAGGTCAACTGAGTGCTCAGGTACGAGGTGCGTAGCGCAGCGTCTGCCGTGTGCGGAAGTCTCGCTCTTCACCGCTGAGCGGGTCGACGAAGCGCAGCTCCCGGGCGAGAAGCTGCAGAGGCCGGTCGTGGTCGTCGGGCTTCTCGTCCGTGAGAATCGGATACAGGTTGTCGTGCAGGATGCCGAGACCGATGCTCGCGAGGTGCACGCGCAGCTGATGCATCTTCCCGGTGTGCGGACGCAGCAGCGTGTGGACCACGTGCTCGTCGGCGTCGAACAGCTCGATGAGCGTCTCGGAGTTCGGCTCGCGATCGGCGTCGACGTCGACGCATACCTGACTGCGCAGCTTCTCGATGTGCAGCCGCACAGTGCGAGGAAGATCGTTCGTCCATCCTGCGGGCCGTGCCGACACCGCTTCGTAGACCTTCTCGATCCTGCGACGTTGGAACAGTGTCTGGTACGCGCCGCGCGTCACGGGGCGTGCGGAGAACATCAGCAGTCCCGCTGTCGCACGATCCAGGCGGTGCACCGGAGCGAGATCAGGATTGTCCAGCAGGCGGCGCAGACGCACGAGCGCGGAGTTCTGCACATACCTGCCCGCCGGTGTCGATGGAAGGAAGTGCGGCTTGTCGACCACGACGAGATCCCTGTCCTCATGCAGGATCTCGATGTCGAACGGGATGTGCGTCTCCGCGGGCGGTTCACGGTAGTACCAGACGAACTCCTCGGCGCCCAGCGGTGCATCTCGGGCGACGGGCGAGCCGTCGAATGCGACGATCTCACCGTCGTCGAAACGCGTCAGAAGCTGCTGCGAATCGAGGTGGAAGAAGCGCTCGATCATGTATGCGCTCACGGTGGGCCATGGGCCGGTGAGTGGCACATGCAGGCGGGTGGCGCCGACGCCGTCGCGCACGGGCAGGGGGGAGCGCATCGCCATCATGAGTCGTAGCTCAGGCTGAGCTTGCGCAGCAGCGCTGCCATCCGGTCGCGGTCGGCGCGGGAGAGCGCCTGCAGCAGTTCGGCTTCGACGTCGACGAGGCGGGTGATCGCGGCATCCACCCGCATCTGGCCGTCCTCGGTCAGAGTGACGAGCACGCTCCGGCCGTCGCCGGGATCTGCCTCGCGCCTCACGAAGCGGCGCGCGACCAGCCGGTCGATCCGGTTCGTCATGGTGCCGCTGGAGACCAGGGTCTGCTGCAGCAGCTGCTTGGGCGAGAGCTGGAAAGGGGCGCCTGCGCGCCGCAGCGCCGAGAGCACATCCCACTCCCAGGGCTCGATGTCACTGCGGCGGAACACGTCGCGTCGCGCGCGGTCGAGGTGTTTGGAGAGCCGGTCCATCCGGGACAGCACCTCGAGGGGGGAGAAGTCGAGATCGGGACGCTGTGTGTTCCACGCGCCGACGATCCGGTCGACTTCGTCTGCCTCGCTCATCCTTCTATTATCCGTGTCAGACGAACATCACACGCAGTTCGGGAGTGTCGATGTACTCGCGTCCGAGCGGACTCGTCCACACCAGAGTCCCCTCGGGCTGCTGTCGGACAGTCCATCGATGTCGTGCATCGACGTCCGGATGCTTCAGCGGATGATGGCTCGTGCAGAAACAGGCGAGGTTGCACAATGACGTCGCCCCACCCAGCGCGCGATCGTGATTGTGATCGATCTGGCACCGAGAAGTCTTCGCCCGGCAACCGGGGAACCGGCAGTGCTGATCTCGAGCTCGCAGGTACCTCTTCATCCGACTGGAGGGGACGTACGTGTCGACGTTGGTGACCATGCCGTCGGGATCGAGGAAGAGTCGGGTAAAGCTCAGCGCCCGACCGGCGAGGCTGCGGGCGATGTCCGGGTGGATGGGGCCGATCCCGTCGAGTTCGGCCATGGCGTCGTCCCGGCCCGCCAGGGTGCTCGCAGCGATCGTCACCTGCACGTTCGGACGGAACGCATCCATATCGGTGCCGGTGGCCGTCGTCGCCATGGCGGTCAGCAGCAGATCGCAGAACAGGTCCGCGCGGCGCTGGTCCATCGTGCGGTCATCATCCATCGCTGCCGCCATCGCGGTGAGACGGTCGAAGATCGCATAGGCGAGAACTTCGGGGATCACCCCGATCAACTGGGCGATGCCGTCGCAGGTCGGGCGCACGCTGACCTCGCGCTCATCTCGCGCCTCGCGGTGCGCCTGCTCCTGGGTGACCGGTCGGAGCGCCGCTGTCACGGCCCTCGCGTGGGCTCTGGTCCGCGGAGCAGTCGTCTTGCAGGCGTAAGGCACGACGTCGTGTTCGTATGCCGCCCGCAGGGTCTCACCACCGTCGTCGGCGTCTTGGTCACCCTTCGGTGCCTCTTCCAAGATCACCTCGGCGTGTCGGCGGCTGATGTGCCCATCCTGCAGTGCCGCGAGAGTGCGCGGGTAGTCCCGCACGAGTATCGCAGCGACGGCGAAATGGTTGGTCATCACGCCGGGAGCGACATGACCGGCCGCGGCGAACTCGGCGACCATCGATCGCTGCGCCATCGAGCTGTGTACGATCTTCGGCCCGGTCTCATAGGCAAGAAGTTCATCGCGTTCGGCGAGTATGCGCATACGGCGCGCCTCGAGTCGAGCAATCTCCGCTCCGACGTCGACCCATTCGTCGAGCAGTACAGCCCGGCGGTCGGTGACGACCGCCGGGTCCGTTCGATTGTCTGCGATGATGGGCATATTCAAGTATCGAACATAACTACCAATAATGCAAGAGATTGTGTGAACCAATGTCGAATCTATCTGCACCTGCGAATCGTCAAGCGGCCGGCATGGCAGAATCGTCTGGTGGCCTTCAGGGTCGCGGTCCGCCGTGGTGTAATGGCAGCACGACAGCCTTTGGAGCTGTTAGGTCTAGGTTCGAATCCTGGCGGCGGAGCATGACGGAGAACAAGCTCGCGATCATCGTGCTCGCCGCAGGCCAGGGCACCAGGATGAAGTCCAGACTTCCGAAGGTGCTGCATCGGATCAGTGGTCGCCCGCTGGTGGGACATGTGCTGACCACGGCGGCTGCGCTCGACGCCGCACACGTCGAAGTGGTCGTGCGCCATGAGCGCGACCAGGTGGTGACGGCACTCTCCGCGGACTACCCGCACGTGACGTTCGTCGATCAGGATGAGGTTCCAGGAACCGGGCGTGCTGTCCAGGTCGCGGTCGACGCGCTGCCATCCGGTTTCGAGGGCGATGTACTGGTCCTCTCCGGTGACTGCCCGTTGGCGGATGCGGAGACGCTGACCTCATTCGTCGCGGCGCACAGGGCCGCCGCCGCCGCCGCGACGCTCATGACGGCGGTCGTGGACGATCCGAACGGCTACGGTCGCGTGATCCGTGACGCCGACGGCGGCGTCGACCGCATCGTCGAGCAGAAGGACGCCACTGCCGACGAGGCATCCGTCAATGAGATCAACGCGGGAATGTACGTGTTCCGCGCCTCCACGCTGCGCGAGTACCTCCCCGCGATCGGCGTCGACAATGCGCAGGGCGAGATGTACCTCACGGATGTTCCGGGGCTTCTTCGCCGCGACGGCGGCCGGGTGGCGGCATCCGTCGTCTCTGATGTCACGGTGACCTACGGTGTCAACGACCGCGCGCAGCTGGCGGAGGTGGGCCGCCTTCTCAACGCCCGCATCGTCAGGCGCTGGCAGCTCGAGGGCGTCACGATCGTCGATCCGTCCACCACCTGGATCGACGACGATGCGAAGCTCGCCGCCGATGTGACGATCCTGCCGAACACGCACATCGTCGGCGCGACGGTCATCGAATCCGGCGCCGTCGTCGGCCCCGACACATCGCTCGTCGACTGCGAGGTGGGCGCGGATGCCGTTATCCGCCGCTCGGAGGCGACCCTCGCCGTCATCGGCGCCGGAGCGACCGTCGGGCCGTTCTCGTACCTCCGCGCAGGAACGACCCTCGGCGTGGGCGGCAAGATCGGCGCCTTCGTCGAGACGAAGAATGCGCAGATCGGCGAGGGAAGCAAGGTGCCGCACCTCTCGTACGTCGGCGATGCGACTATCGGCCGCGGCGTGAATCTCGGCGCGAGCACGATCACCGCGAACTACGACGATGTGAACAAGCACCGCACCGAGATCGGCGACGAAGTGCACACCGGTTCGCACACGGTGCTGGTCGCGCCCGTTAAGCTGGGAGCCGGTGCGAAGACCGGTGCCGGCGCCGTCGTCCGCAAGGACGTCCCCGCCGGAGCGCTGGCCATGAGCGTGGCCCCGCAACGCAACATCGAGGGCTGGGTCGAGAAGAACAGAGCAGGCACGGGCGCGGCGGATGCCGCAGCTCGGGAACAATCGGCGGAATAGGCGGACCATGGCGCGCAAGAAGAAGACCGTTGAACTGGATCGGGACAACGGTGTCGCGCCGGGACTCGTCGCCAAGACGAAGAAGCGACTCGTCATCGCGGGCGGACGTTCGCACCCGGCTCTGACATCAGCGGTCGCCGCGGGCCTCGGCACCGAGATCGCACCGACCGAGCACCGCACGTTCGCGTCGGGAGAGATCTACTCCCGCTTCGAGGTGTCGATCCGCGGCTGCGACCTCTTCCTCATCCAGACCTTCGGCGAGCCGGTCAATGAGTGGCTCATGGAGACGCTCATCATGATCGATGCCGCCAAGCGCGCATCGGCCAAGCGCATCACCGTCGTCGCGCCGTACTATCCGTACTCGCGTCAGGACAAGAAGGGCCGTGGCCGCGAGCCGATCAGCGCCCGCCTGGTCGCCGACCTGCTCAAGACGGCCGGCGCCGATCGCGTCATGAGCGTCGACCTGCACGCCGCACAGATCCAGGGTTTCTTCGACGGTCCGGTCGATCACCTGTTCGCCAAGCCCGTTCTCCTCGAGTACTTCCGTGAGAATCTCACCGCCGAGGACCGCGAGACGCTCACGATCGTCTCGCCCGACATGGGTCGCGTCCGCGTGGCCGACACCTGGTCCGACAGTCTGGATGCTCCGCTCGCGATCATCCACAAGCGCCGCGACCCGAAGATCGCCAACCAGGTGTCGGTGCATGAGATCGTCGGCACGGTCGAGGGTCGTACGTGCCTGCTGGTGGACGACATGATCGACACCGGTGGCACGATCGTCAAGGCTGCGCAGGCTCTGAAGTCCGCCGGCGCCCGACGGGTGATCGTCGCAGCCACGCATGCGATCTTCAGCGACCCCGCCAGCGAGCGACTTCAGGACGCATCGATCGACGAGGTCGTCGTCACCGACACGATTCCGCTCACCGAGTCCCGTCGCTGGGACGGCCTCACGATCCTCCCGATCGCGCCGCTGCTCGCACGTGCCATCCACGAGGTCTTCGAGGACGGATCGGTCACGAGCATGTTCGGCGGCGACGCGTAACAGCACAGCCTGCCCATAGCGGGCCGACATAATCTCACAACCATGACCAGCCTGAGAGTCTCCTCCTCAATTCGCAAGGGTGCCGCTGTCGTCGGCGTCGCCGGTCTTCTCGCTCTGGCCGGGTGCTCCGGTGCGGCCGGCGCCGAAGACGCGGCCGACGCCGAAGACGCGGCCGACAGCACCGCGACGAACGACAGCGGGACAGGCGCAGACACGTCGACGGCGTCATCAGATGCCGCGTACGCTGATGGCACCTACTCAGCAGACGGTTCGTACCAGACGCCCGAGACGGTCGAGCAGATCTCTGTCACGCTCACGCTCGAAGACGGCGTCGTCGCCGACGTCGAAGTGACCGGCGACCCGCAGGCGCGCGAGACCGAGCAGTATCAGGGGCAGTTCATCGACGGCATCGCCGAAGAGGTCGTCGGCGTCTCCATCGACGAGCTGAATGTCACCCGTGTCGCGGGATCCTCGCTCACGAGCGGCGGCTTCAACGCAGCGGTCGACGACATCAAGGCCCAGGCCGCAGCCTGAGCACCATGTCCGTCTGGCGCTTCGACGCGATCGGCACGCGCTGGGAGATCGAGACCGAGAATCCTCTCGGAGACGACGAGCGCGCCGCGGTGAACGTGGTGGTCGACGCCTTCGATCGCACATGGTCGCGATTCCGCGCCGACTCGCTCGTGTCCTCGCTCGCTCGCAGCGGTGGTGATGTGCCGAGCCCGACGGATGCCGTGGCGATGCTCGATGCGTACCGCGAACTCTCCGACGCCACAGGCGGTGCCGTGAACCCGCTGGTGGGGGAGAGCCTCAGTGCACTCGGCTACGACGCCGCGGTGTCGCTCGTCGTCGGTGCGCCGCAGCCGGCGCCCGCCGACTGGGCCGGCATTCTCACTTGGACCGATACGCGTCTGACCCTCGTATCGCCTCGGCAGATCGATGTCGGTGCCATCGGAAAGGGCCGCCTCGTCGATCTGGTTCTCGCGGAGCTCGCCGGCGTTCGCGGCGGCGTCACAGTGGATGCCGGTGGCGACATCGCCGTGCGCGGCGATGAGGTGCGCATCGGACTCGAGCATCCGTTCGACCGGACGAAGGCCATCGGCGTCGCGCACATCCGCGACCGGGCGCTGTGCGCCTCGGCCATCAACCGGCGCGCATGGGGAGACGGCCTGCATCACGTGCTCGACGCCCGCACAGGTGTTCCGGTGCGCACGTGGGCCGCGACGTGGGCGATCGCATCGGATGCGATGCACGCGGATGCCGTGGCCACGGCACTGTTCTTCGACGGAGGCGCGGAACTCGCCGCACGCTGGGGCGTGGAATGGGTGCGCATGAGCACGTCCGGCACGGCGGAGCGCTCGCCGAACTGCCCGGTGGAGCTGTTCACGACCGCCGGCATCCGCAGATAGGGAAGAGTTGTACTCGTGACGTTCTCATTCACTGCCCTCCGTCAGCGGGTTCTGGCGGTTCTCGGCGCGATGTCCATGTATCGCCTTGTGCTGTACTCGCTGGTCGCACTCGCTCTGATCGCCCTGGTGCTGTCGTCCTTCGGCGTGATCGTGTCGCCGACGCCTCTCGAGCTCCTGGCATCGTTCGTCGTGCTCGCGCTCGTGATCTCGGCAGTCGATGCCGGCGTGCAGCGGCTGCTGCACCTGCCGTGGCGCATCGAGTCGTCGCTCGTGACCGCGCTCATCATGCTGTTCGTGATGCGTCCGGGCGTGGAGCCCGCGGCGCTGGTCGGCCTCGCACTGGCCGGCATCCTCGCGAGTGCCTCGAAGTACCTCATCGCGTGGCGAGGCCGTCACATCCTCAACCCTGCGGCATTCGGCGCCGCGGTCGTCTCGGTCATCGGCTCGTTCGGGGCGTTCGAGTGGCTCGGCACCTCGGCTTCGTGGTGGGTCGGCAACGGCGCGCTGGCGATCCCGGTCGCGGTGCTCGGGCTCGCGGTCCTGTGGCGCACCGAGAAGGTGCGCGTCGTGCTCGTGTTCCTTCTGATCGCGATCGGTACGGCGGTCGTCCGCCAGGCCGTGCAGGCGCAGCAGTTCGGCATCGACTTCGACATCGCGGCCGCTCTGCAGTTCGCGGTGCTGCAGAGCCCGTTCCTGTTCCTCGGCGCGTTCATGGTCTCCGAGCCGCTGACGCTCCCGCCACGACGCTGGCAGCAGTTCTGGGTCGCAGCGCTCGTCGGTGTGCTCGCCGGATGGCCGATCATGGTGGGCGGGCTGTTCACTCTCGGCCAGGAGCGCGCTCTGCTGATCGGCAACCTGCTCGCGTTCGCGTTCGCATTGCGCGGCTCGGTGCGCCTGACCCTGGAGAAGCGCGAATTCATCACCCCGACCGCACAGGAGCTCACCTTCCGGGCGAAGGGGAAGTTGAAGTTCCTGCCCGGTCAGTACCTCGAACTCGACGTGCCGCACCATCATCCCGACGGCCGAGGCACCCGCCGGGAGTTCAGCATCGTCTCGGCGCCCGCCGATCTGCCGACGCTGCGCATCGCGTACAAGAACGGCGACCAGAAGCATCCCTCGAGCTACAAGCGTGCGCTGGCCGCCGCGGAGCCCGGCGCCACGCTCGCTGTCACCGGCACCTGGGGTGACTTCGTGCTGCCCAAGGGCGAGGCGCCTGTGCTCATGGTCGCCGCAGGCATCGGCGTGACGCCGTTCGTCTCGCAGCTGCGACAGCTGCACGCCGAAGGGCGAACGCGCGACGTCGTGCTGGTCTACGTCGCGGCTGAGGCGTCGGAGCTCGCGTTCCGCGCGGAACTCGCCGAGACCGGTGTGCCGACGATCGTGTTCTGCCGGGACCGGCCGGAAGGGCTCCCGGATCATTGGACGTGGGCGCAGGGCATCCGCCTCGATGCGGCCGGCCTCGAACGCGTCGTGGCGGACATCGCCGCGCGCCACACGTTCATCTCCGGCCCGCCGCGGTTGATCGCCGACCTTGCGCCCGCGCTTCAGAAGGCTCACTCGCTGACGACGGACGCGTTCGCCGGCTACTGAGCAGTGCCGGCGGGATCTGCCTCGCCGGTTCCGGATGCCGGAGTCAGAGGGAATCGCACGGTGAACGTGGTGTCGCCAGGAGTGCTGTCCACCGTGATCGTTCCGTGGTGGCCCTCGACGATGGCCTTGGCGATCGCGAGTCCGAGACCCGTGCCGCCCGTCTGACGCGCGCGTGAGCTGTCGCCTCGCGCGAAGCGGGCGAAGAGCTCGTCGCGCACCGGCGGTTCGATCCCTGGGCCGTCGTCGTGCACCCGGATGACCGCCTCGTCGCGTTCCCTCGCCACGCTCAGCGTGATGGTGGTGCCGGCGGGAGTGTGCGTGCGGGCGTTGGCGAGCAGATTGGCGACCACCTGGTGCAGTCTTCCCGCATCTCCGAGCATGATCACCGGCTGTTCGGGAACGTTGATGTTCCAGTGGTGCTCTGGCGCGGTCGGACGAGCGTCGGCGAGCCCTTCAAGCGCGAGCTGCGCGAGGTCGACGGTGCCGTGCACGAGCTCCTGACCCTCATCGAGCCGGGCGAGCAGCAGCAGATCCTCGACCAGGCGCGTCATCCGCAGCGACTGCGCCTGGATGCGCTCGAGCGCAGTCTGGGTGTTCTCCGGCAGCTCACGGTCCCGCAGCGACAACTCCGAATATCCGCGGATCGAGGCCAGCGGCGTGCGCAGCTCGTGGCTCGCGTCGGCGACGAACCGCCGCATCCGCTCTTCGTTCTTCTGACGCGACGCGAGTGAGTCGTTGACGTGATCGAGCAGGGTGTTCAGCGCGGCCCCCACCATCCCGGTCTCGGTGCGGGGATCCGCCTCGGACGCGGGCACACGCTCGGTGATGGTCACCTCGCCGCGATCGAGCGGCTGATTGGCCACTCTGGTCGCGGTTCCCGCGACCGCGCGCAGCGGCCGGAGGCTCACGCGGATCGTGATCGCCGTCGTGAGGGCGAGCAGGATGAGCCCGCCGAGGGTGGCGAGCGTGATCACCGTGAGCAGTTGCGCCATCGTGCTCTGCACTTCATCGCGGGAAAGACCTGTGATGATTCCGATGCCGCCGTACTCCCTGACGGTGATCGAGAACGATCCGAGCCCGTCGAGATCGACCGACGTGCTCGGCGACTTGTTGACGGCATCGGTGAGTGCTTCGAACTGCGAATCCGTGAGAGCGGTGGTCCCTTCGGAGGTGACCAGAGCGCCAGTCGCGCCGGTGTCGGAAGCGATTGCCAGCAGCAGACCGGGATAGTTCTGGCCGGCGAGCACATTCTGGGCTGTCATCGGTCGCCCCGCGACCGTCAGGATCTGCGCCTGCTTGACGAGAACCGTCGTCTGACTCGCGATCCGGCTCAATTGATCCTGCAGGCGCCCTTCCAAGGACGTGCCGAGGGTCGCGCTGGTTATGACGGCCACGATGATGAGGATGAGCGACACGAACCCGATGACGGCGGCCATGAGCCGTGTCTGAAGCGTCAGCGGGTGATGCGTCATCCCCGGTGTGGTCACTGCGGGGCCTTGATCATGTACCCGACGCCGCGGACGGTGTGCAGAAGCGGCGCCCGACCGGCGTCGATCTTCTTGCGCAGGTACGAGATGTAGAGCTCGACGACCGACGACTTGCCGCCGAAGTCATAGCTCCACACCCGATCGAGGATCTGCGCCTTGGAGAGCACGCGGCGCTCGTTGCGCATGAGGTAGCGCAGCAGCTCGAACTCGGTGGCCGTCAGCTCGATCTCGGCGCCGGAACGCTCGACCTCGTGGCTGTCCTCGTTGAGGGTGAGGTCGCCCACCCGAAGGATCGACTGTCCTTCGTCGGCGCTTGCGAGACCGGTGCGGCGGATGATCGCGCGCAGGCGCGCGATGACCTCCTCGAGGCTGAACGGTTTGGTGACGTAGTCGTCGCCGCCGGCCGTGAGCCCGGCGATGCGATCGCCGACGGCATCCTTGGCTGTCAGGAACAGCACGGGCACGAGGTTGCCCGATTCGCGCAGCCGACGCAGCACACTCATGCCGTCGAGATCGGGCATCATGATGTCGAGCACCAGCGCGTCGGGCTCGAAGTCCCGCGCGACCTGGAGTGCCTCGAGGCCCGAGGAAGCCGTGCGCACCTCCCAGCCCTCCATACGAAGCGCCATGGCGAGCAGGTCGGTGAGCATCTGCTCGTCGTCGACGGCGAGGATGCGCAGGGGGGAGCCGTCGGGGCGGCGCAGGTCGGGCTGATCGCTGGTCATGACCCCATTCTGAGGAATCAGCTATGGGATTTCTATGGAGAGTGCTATGGGTGACCTGTGAGTTCCGGCGAGTGTCAGCCGATGATCGGGGCCTTCTGCTCCCAGATCGAACTCATCTCCGCCTCATCGAGATGGATGCCGGTGGCACGATGTCGGAGCCCGGGAATACGATCTGCGCATGACAGAGAGTCCACTCGCAGTGCGTCCGGCGACGCCGGAGGACGTCGCCGCCCTGGTGCGCCGCGCGCACCGGGAATCGATCCAGATCACCGTCGTCTCCGGCGGTCACGGACCATGGTCGCACGACGCATCCGACGGCATGCGCATCGAACTCACCGACCTCGCCGACATCAGCATCGACGGCACGGCCGTGCAGATCGGGGGCGGGGCGACCTGGGGAGCGGTCGCCGCGGCGCTCTCGGGAGAGGGCGTGGCCATCAGCTCGGGCGACACCGCCACAGTCGGCGTCGGCGGATTGACGCTCGGCGGCGGCATCGGGTGGATGGTGCGCGCGTGGGGACTCGCCATCGACCAGCTGATCGGCGCGCAGGTGGTGACGGCGACCGGTGAGATCGTCGAAGCCTCCGCGAATGAGAACGCAGACCTGTTCTGGGCCCTGCGCGGAGGCGGAGGCAACTTCGGCATCGTCACCCGCTTCGACTTCGACGCGCATCGGATCCCTGGCATCGTCCATGGCGAGTACGTGATCGGCGGTGACGCGGCGGCAGTGCTGCGCACGTGCCGCGACATCATGCGCACGGCACCGCGCGAGTTGACCGTGACGTACATGGATGTTCCGGCGATGGATCCGAGCGCGCCGGCAGGTGCACGACTGGCCGCGGTCTGGGCGGGCGACGACGCCGATGCGCTCATCGCGGCGCTCCGGCCGGTGGCGGACTCGGAGGGTGTCGAGGCGACGGTGACGTCCCCGGCTTACCGGGACATCCTGCTCGAGATGCCGGCGCCGGCGGCGGGGGAGGACACTCCTGTTCCTCCCGGCTTCATCGGGGGCAACGGCCTGTTCGCCGAGCTCGACGACGACCTCATCGACCGGCTGGTGGCGTTCCGCGCGGCGTATCCGGCATCCGTGGTGTTCCTGCGATCCCTCGGCGGTGCGTTCGGCGACGTGCCTCAGGAGGAGACGCCTTTTCCCGCTCGATCTGCCCAGTGGTTCGTGATGGCCGGAGGATTCGACATCCCGGAGATGATCGACGATGACGCCAGGGCTGCGATCCTCGCCGACTGGCGCCGGATCGAATCGGGCCGCCTCGCTGAGTACGGCAATTTCGCAGACACGGAGCGACCGGACGCGGTGCCAGGCATGTTCACCCCGGAGGCCTACGACGGGCTGCGAGCGGTGAAGGCGACGTGGGACCCGCACAACCTGTTCCGACGCAATCACAACATCATCCGGTGATGCACGAAGGGCCGGCGACCACTCGGTCACCGGCCCTTCCAGGCGGAGTCTTCGCTCAGTGCGTGTCTTCTGCTTCGATTTCGGTGCGGTCGCCTGACCAGAGGGTGTGGAAGGTGCCTTCTTTGTCGATGCGTTTGTAGGTGTGTGCGCCGAAGAAGTCGCGTTGGCCTTGTACGAGTGCGGCGGGGAGGCGGTCGGCGCGGATGCCGTCGTAGTACGACAGTGATGAGCTGAACGCGGGTGCGGGGATGCCTGCGGTCGCTGCTGCGATGACGACGCGGCGCCATGCCTCTTGCGCGCGGGTGAAGACTTCGGCGAAGTAGGGTGCGGTCATGAGTACGGGCAGGTCGGTGTTGTCGGCGTAGGCGTCGGCGATGCGGTTGAGGAACTGGGCGCGGATGATGCAGCCGCCGCGCCAGATCTTCGAGACGGCGCCGAGGTCGATGTTCCAGCCGTATTCGGCGGCACCGGCGCGGATCTCGTCGAAGCCCTGACTGTAGGCGACGATCTTGGATGCGTAGAGGGCGAGGCGGACGTCTTCGATGAAGGCGGCCTCGTCGGTCACGGTGAACGCGTTGTCGGGGCCGGGCAGGTTCACGGCGACGGCGCGCTGTTCGGGGTGCGAGGACAGTGAGCGGGCGAAGGTGGCTTCGGCGATGCCGGAGACCGGCACGCCGAGGGAGAGGGCGGTCTGCACGGTCCATGCGCCGGTGCCCTTGGCTCCGGCCTGGTCGAGGATGACGTCCACGAGCGGTTTGCCGGTGGAAGCGTCGACCTGCCGGAGTACTTCTGCGGTGATCTCGATCAGGTACGACTCGAGTTCGCCGGTGTTCCATTCGGCGAAGATGTCGGCGATCTCGGCCGGGCTCTTGCCCGTGCCGCGCCGGATGAGGTCGTATGCTTCGGCGATGAGTTGCATGTCGGCGTACTCGATGCCGTTGTGCACCATCTTCACGAAGTGTCCGGCGCCGTCGTGGCCGATGTGGGTGACGCACGGCTCACCCTCGGCGACAGCGGCGATCGATTTCAGGATCGGTCCGAGGGTGACCCAGGACTCGTCGGAGCCGCCCGGCATGATCGAGGGCCCCAGGAGTGCGCCTTCCTCACCGCCGGAGATCCCGGCGCCGACGAAGTTGATGCCGCTCTCGCGGACCGTCTTCTCGCGGCGGATCGTGTCGGGGAAGTACGCGTTGCCGCCGTCGACGATGATGTCACCGGGCTCGAACACCTCGGTGAGCGCCTGGATCACAGCATCCGTGCCCGCGCCGGCTTTGACCATGATGATCGCGGTGCGCGGCTTCTGCAGCGACGCGGCGAACTCCTCATACGTGGATGCCGCGATGAACCCGGCCTCAGGGTGCGCATCGAGCACGCCCTGGGTCTTCTCGTAGCTGCGGTTGAAGATCGCCACCGTGTTCCCCTCACGCGAGGCGAGGTTGCGGGCGAGATTCGAACCCATGACGGCGAGTCCGACGACTCCGATATTCGCTGATGCTTCGGGCACAGACTGCTCCTCGGTCGTGAAGTTGGGGATGATCTCAGATTATCGCTGAGCGCGACGGGCGGACGCGTGTGTGACGGGAGATGCCGTTTGTTGGCGTGCGACGTCGGATGCGCATCAGCGTGCCGAGCGAGCGGACTCCGCCCGCCATGCGGAGTCAGTCCTTGCGGTACCCGGTGCGTCCCATCGAGAACAGGGCGCCGATGGTGAACACCGTCGCGCACACCGTCATGGCGCCGATGAGCCAGAGGATGACGTGTGAGAGGAAGGCGCCGTCGAGCATGCCGGACTCCAGATTCTGCGAGGGAAAAGTGCTGAGTTTCAGCCTACCCGGTCATCCGGTACGATAGAGGAGTTCCTCGGCGAGGGATGCTTCGCGTGCGCGGCATCCGTTATCGACGCGGCGAACCAAGCCTCGTGGCTTTTTCGCACGTCTGCGTCCGGGAAGCCGACCAATAGACCACCACGCGGCGAGTAGTTCGTCGTGTGCCCCGAAGGAGAATCCATGTCTGAGGACACCAAGGTCCACGCCGAGGTCCGCGAGCAGTTCGGCAAGGGCTTCGCCCGTCGCCTGCGTGCGGCCGGTAAGATCCCCGCCGTCATCTACGGCCACGGCACTGAGCCGGTGCACGTCGCACTTCCCGGCCACCAGGTCTCGCTCATCATCCGCCGCGCGAACGCGTTGCTCGAACTCGACATCGAGGGAACCGCCTCGCTCGCGCTCGTCAAGGACGTTCAGCGTGACCCGGTGCGCCAGATCATCGAGCACATCGACCTTCTCGTCGTGAAGAAGGGCGAGAAGATCCAGGTCGACGTCCCGATCGTCGTCGTCGGCGAGTCCTTCGCCGGCACTGTGGCCAACCTCGATGCCACGTCCCTCGCGGTCGAGGTCGAGGCGACGCACATCCCGCAGCACTTCGAGGTCTCCATCGAGGGACTGGAAGAGGGCCAGCACATCACCGCCGCCGATGTGAAGCTCCCCAAGGGCGCGTCGCTGCTCGCAGACCCGGAGACGCTCATCGTCGCGATCTACGTTCCGACGGCCGAGGCTGCCGCGGAGTCGACCGACGAGGTCGCCGCCGAGGGCGAGGCCGCAGAGGCTCAGGCTGAAGAAGCTGCTGCGGAGTAATCCACACGCACTTCCGACAGAGGGGACGCGAGCGCATCGCGTCCCCTCTGTCGTATCCTGACGACGTTCGAAAGGCGTGAGAGGTATGGCCGACACCTGGCTGATCGTGGGACTAGGCAACCCCGGACCCCGATACGAGGCGACCCGGCACAACGTCGGCCAGCTGGTCGTGGATGAACTGGCCGCACGCCGCGGCGAGAGCTTCCGCGCGCACAAGGGCGGTGCGCGGGTCGTGGAGACGTGGGTGCGCCCCGGGGCGGACAAGCTCGTGCTCGCGAAGCCGAACTCCTTCATGAACGTCTCCGGTACTCCGGTGGCGGCTCTGGCCAGGTTCTACTCTGTACCGCCGGAGCGCACCGTCGTGATCCACGATGAGCTCGACATCCCGTTCGACACGCTCAAGCTGAAGATCGGCGGCGGGCACGGGGGACACAACGGCGTTCGAGACATCGCGAGCGCGATCGGCACTGCCGACTTCCCGCGGGTGCGCGTGGGGATCGGTCGACCGCCGGGGCGTCAGGATCCCGCGGACTGGGTGCTGTCACCGTTCGGCAAGATCGAACGCGAGACGCTGCCGGTCCTCGTCGCCGACTCAGCGGATGCCGTCGAACTGCTCGTCACCGAGGGGCTGCTCGCCGCCCAGCAGAAGCACCACGCTCCGCGTTGAGCCCGCCGACGTGCTCGGCAGATCAGGGCTCCGGACCTGCTGTCAGGCTCCGTAGAGCGTCACAGAACCGGCGCCTGCACCGATGCCGAGCGTGACGCCGAGCACGGTGAAGAAGATCACCGGGCCGAGCACACCGAGGATCAGTGCGGTGACGCCCCATGCACGTCCGGCGCGCTTGACGATAGCCATGATCCCGAGCACGATCGCCGCGATGCCGGCGAGGGTGCCCAGCCAGAACGAGACCTCGCCCATCAGTACCTGGTCGCGCACCGGCGCGAGGAAGGAGAGATCGCTCGTGGATCCGTCGATCTGCTGCATCACGGTCGGCAGCCTGAAGCCGATCTGGTAGCCGGCCGCGCCGGCGACGATCGGCGCGACGACGGCCGCCACGATCGACAGCGCGAACGCGACGATGCCGAGAGCAGAAGACTTCTGCTGCGGCGCGTCTGACGGCTGGTACGCGCCGGTGGGTGCGCCGTATCCGCCGACGGGCGCAGAATAGGCGCCCGGAGGTGCCTGATACGTCGGAGTCGGTGCTGGAGCTGCGTGATAGCCGGGTGCAGCGGGCGGCTGGTGACCGGGTGCCTGCGGCACGGGCGGCGGGAACTGTGGATCTGTCACGCCCCTATCCTAGGTGCCACTCGTCCTGCCGCCGGCCCGGCAGGCTCGTCAGACTCGACGCAGCAGCCCGACCTTGTCGTAGACGTCGGCGAGCGTCGCATCGGCCACCGCATCGGCGCGCGCGGCGTTCGCGGCGAGGATGCGGTCGAGCTCGGCCGGGTCGTCGAGCAGCTCGAGGGCACGTGCGCGCACCGGCTCGAATTCCGAGACGACGACCTCGGCGAGGCCCTTCTTGAAATCGCCATAACCGCGGCCGGCGTACTCGTCCTCGATCGCCGCGACCTGACGGCCGGAGAGCGCCGCGTAGATCGTCAGCAGGTTCGACACCCCGGGCTTGTTCTCCCGATCGAAGCGCACACTGCCTTCGTTGTCCGTCACCGCGCGCATGACCTTCTTCGCCGACTTGGCAGGGTCATCCAGCATCCAGAGCACGCCGGCATCGCTCTCCGCAGACTTCGACATCTTCGCTGCGGGATTCTGCAGGTCGTAGATGCGTGCCGTGTCCTTCTGGATCACCGGCATCGGCACCGTGAATGTCTCACCGAAACGGGAGTTGAACCGCTCGGCGAGGTCGCGCGTCAGCTCGACGTGCTGTTTCTGGTCGTCGCCGACGGGCACCACATCGGTCTGGTACAGCAGGATGTCCGCGGCCATCAGCACCGGGTACGTGAACAGTCCGACCGAGGTGGCGTCCGCGCCGTAGCGGGAGGATTTGTCCTTGAACTGCGTCATTCGCCCGGCTTCGCCGAACCCGGTGATGGTGCTGAGGATCCAGGCGAGCTCGGCATGCGCGCGCACATGCGACTGCACGTACAGCGTCGACTGCGACGGCTCGATACCGGCGGCGATGTACTGTGCGGCGGTGCGGCGCGTCTTCTCACGGAGCTCTTTCGACTCCTGTGCGACGGTCAGCGCGTGCAGGTCGACCACCGAGAAGTACGCATCGTAGGAGTTCTGCAGATCCCGCCACTGAAGGAGAGCCCCGATGTAGTTGCCGATCTGGAGAGAGTCGGCGGAGGGCTGCATTCCTGAGTAGAGACGAGGTTTCTTCACCGTTCAATCCTACGGGGATGACGCGGGGCGATCTGCGTGCCGTTCAGTACGAGTAGTCCACGATCACTGGGGCGTGGTCGCTCCAGCGCTGATCGTACGCAGCCGCTCGTGCCACGTGGTACGACTCGACCCTCTCGGCGAGCGACGGCGTCGCCAGGTGGTAATCGATGCGCCACCCGCTGTCGTTGTCGAACGCCTGGCCGCGCATCGACCACCACGTGTACGGACCGTCGATCTCACCGTGGAAGCGCCGCCCCACATCGATCCAGCCGAGACCGGTTCCGACGGTGCCGTCGACGCCTGTGACCTCCGAACCCGCATCACCGAGGAAGCGATCGAAGTACGCGCGCTCGCGGGGGAGGAAGCCCGCCTTCTTGCGGTTGCCGCGCCAGTTCTTGATGTCGAGTTCCCGGTGGCCGACATTGAGGTCGCCGGTGACGAGAGCCAGCGCATCATCCCGGCTCAGCTCTTCGAGGCGGATGCCGAATGCGTCGAGGAACTTCCACTTCTCGTCCTGCTTCGGTGTATCGGCCTCGCCGGAATGCACGTACGCGCTCACGACGGTGAGTGTGCGATCGCCGAGGTGGAAGTCGCCTTCGATCCAGCGGCCCTTCGAGTCGAAGTCATCGGCGCCGAAGGTCGTGCGACTGGCCACCGCAGGGGTTCGGCTCGCGATCGCGACGCCCGCGCGTCCCTTCGCCGTCGCCTCGTCGTGGATGAACGACCAGCCGGGCAGGGCCGCTTCGATGTGCTCGTCCTGGCCGCGAACCTCTTGCAGGGTCAGGATGTCGACGTCTGCGGCATCGAGCCACCCGCTCATCCCGTTGCGGGCCGCCGCCCGGATTCCGTTGACATTGACCGAGGCGATACGCAGATGAGGCATGGGAACAAGCCTAGCCAGCGCCTCCGACACCGCGGCGCGATCGGGTGAGCTCGGCGAGCAGTCGGTGAGCGGCCGCGGCATCCGGTGTCGTGACCTTCGGCGGTTCGGCGAGGAGCTCGTCGAGTTCGGCGGCTGCCGAGCGCACCGCACGGCGTGCGCTCCACGCCCGGATCCAGCCGGCCTCATCCTGTGCCCGCCGAGCCTCGCGCAGACGGATGCGCGCGGCCACGAGCAGCGCCTGATACTCAGCGGCGATACGCTCATCCTCGCTCTGTTGAAGCAGCGGGAGATCACGATCGCGTGCGGCCACCGCGATCCATGCCGCTGCCACGAGCATGATGACGCCGTTGACGCGGAACCAGAGCAGGAGGCCGACGAAGATCGCGAACGTGGCGAGCAGGGGATTGGCCGGTGTGTAGCTCAGCAGGAAGCCCGCACCGAACTGCAGGACCGTCATCGCGGCTCCGCCGAGCAGCGCTCCCGGCCAGATCGTGCGCCACCGCAGCGAGGTCCCGGTGAGGAAGCGCACCATGGCGGCCAGCGCGGCCGACAGCAGCACGAACGACACGACCACGGAGCCGATGCGGATCAGCAGGTTCACAGCGTCGGAGCCGCTGCCCCACTCCAGCAGCTCGATGAGCCAGATCAGCACCGCCGCACTGGCGTAGCTCAGTGCGGAGCCGGCGATCAGGGCGATCCCGAAGATGACGGCAGCGAAGAGATCGCGTGCTTTGAGGAGCAGGTAGCTGCGCCGATCAGGTGGCAGGCCGAACATGTCGCGGACAGCACGCCGGGAGAAGGTGACCCAGCCGATCGCCGTCCAGACGACCGCGATGAGGGCGATCAGACCGGTGATGCTGAGGACACCGGTCATATTGCCGGCGATCTCGTGCGCCTGAACCGGGGTGAGTATCTTGCTCTGCTCACTGATCAGATTGGGGACGTAGCCGTTGACGACGCCGATCAGCGCATCGACGGCATCCATACTGCCGCCGAGCCATAGCCCGGAGATGGCGAAGGTGAGGTAGATGGCGGCGAAGATCGCGAAGAGGGCCTGATAGCTCACACCAGCGGCGAGCAGGAAGCCGTTGTTCTGCAGGAAGTGGCGCCAGACACGCACCGGGAAGAGCCCGAGAGTGCGCCGGGTCAGTGCGGTGGCGCGCTCGACCGCGACGTCGAGGCGACCGGCGGGTGCATCCGCCCCAGAATCAGACACGCCCCCACCCTATCCAGGGCGGGGGCGTGTCGATGACGATGCGCGCCGTCAGCGACGTCCGCGAAGAACGGCCTGCTTGACCTCGGCGATGGCCTTGGTGACCTCAATGCCGCGCGGGCACGCCTCGGAGCAGTTGAAGGTCGTGCGGCACCGCCAGACGCCTTCCTTGTCGTTGAGGATGTCCAGACGCACGTCGGCGTTGTCGTCGCGCGAGTCGAAGATGAAGCGGTGCGCGTTGACAATCGCGGCAGGGCCGAAGTACTGGCCGTCGGTCCAGAACACCGGGCACGACGAGGTGCACGCGGCGCACAGGATGCACTTGGTGGTGTCGTCGAAGATCGCACGGTCGGCGATCGTCTGCACGCGCTCCTTGCCCTTCTCGGGAATGGAACCCGCGACCAGGAACGGCTGCACCTCGCGGTAGGAGGCGAAGAACGGCTCCATGTCGACGATGAGGTCCTTCTCGAGCGGCAGGCCCTTGATCGCCTCGACGTAGATCGGCTTCGAGATGTCGAGGTCCTTGATCAGCGTCTTGCAGGCGAGGCGGTTGCGGCCGTTGATGCGCATGGCGTCCGAGCCGCAGATGCCGTGCGCGCACGAGCGTCGGAACGACAGCGAGCCGTCGACCTCCCACTTGATCTTGTGCAGCGCGTCGAGCACGCGGTCGGTGGAGAACAGCTCCACGTCGTAGTCGACCCAGCGCGGCTCGGCGTCCTTCTCCGGGTCGAACCGACGGATGGTGAAGGTGACCAGGAAGGACTGGATGGCGGGGTCAGCCGCGGCGGGCGCCTCTGCGACAGCATTCGACATTTCAGTACTTCCTCTCCATCGGCTGGTAACGGGTCATGACGACGGGTTTCCAATCGAGATTGATGTGGTCGGCCGGCGTCGACGAGTGCGGGTCGCCGGTGAGGTAGGCCATCGTGTGCTTCATGTAGTTCTCGTCGTCGCGCTTGGGGAAGTCGTCGCGCATGTGACCGCCACGGCTCTCCTCGCGGTTCTGCGCCGCGTAGACGACGACCTCGGCGATGTCGAGCAGGAAGCCCAGCTCGACCGCCTCGAGCAGGTCGGTGTTGAAGCGATGGCCCTTGTCGTCGACGTAGACGTTCCTGTACCGCTCGCGCAGCTCGGCGATGACGCCGAGCATGTGCTCGAGCGAATCATGGGTGCGGAACACCTGAGCGTTGAGGTCCATCTCTTCCTGCAACTTCTTGCGGAGGACCGCGACGCGCTCGGTGCCCTTGCTGTCACGAAGCTGTTCGAGCAGGCCGGAGACGAATGCCGCGGGGTTCTCGGGCAGTGGAACGAACTCGGCCGTCTGGGAATACGCGACGGCGTTGTTGCCCGCCCGCTTGCCGAAGACGTTGATGTCGAGCAGCGAGTTGGTGCCGAGACGGTTGGAGCCGTGCACCGACACGCAGGCGCACTCGCCGGCCGCGTACAGGCCGGGAACGACCGTGTTGTTGTCGGCGAGGACTTCGGCGTTGTTGTTGGTGGGGATGCCGCCCATCGCGTAGTGCGCCGTCGGCATCACCGGAACGGGATCGGTCACCGGGTCGACGCCGAGATAGGTGCGGGCGAACTCGGTGATGTCGGGAAGCTTCGTCTCGAGCACCTCGGCGCCCAGGTGGGTGCAGTCGAGGTAGACGTAGTCCTTGTGAGGACCGGCGCCGCGGCCGTCGAGGACCTCCTGCACCATGGAACGCGCCACGATGTCACGGGGTGCGAGGTCCTTGATGGTGGGTGCGTAGCGCTCCATGAACCGCTCGCCAGAGGCGTTGCGCAGGATCGCGCCTTCGCCGCGGGCGCCCTCGGTGAGCAGGATGCCGAGACCGGCGAGGCCGGTGGGGTGGAACTGGAAGAACTCCATGTCCTCGAGTGGGAGGTTCTTGCGCCAGATGATGCCGACGCCGTCACCGGTGAGGGTGTGCGCGTTGGAGGTGGTCTTGTAGATCTTGCCGAAGCCGCCGGTCGCGAAGACGATCGCCTTGGCCTGGAAGACATGCAGCTCACCGGTGGAGAGGTCGTACGCGACGACGCCTGCGACCAGGGTGCCACCGTCATCGCCCTTGACCGTGATCAGGTCGAGCACGTAGAACTCGTTGAAGAAGTTGATGCCGAGCTTGACGCAGTTCTGGAACAGCGTCTGCAGGATCATGTGGCCGGTGCGGTCCGCGGCGTAGCACGCACGGCGAACGGGAGCCTTGCCGTGCTCGGACGTGTGACCGCCGAAACGGCGCTGGTCGATCTTGCCCTCTGGTGTGCGGTTGAACGGCAGACCCATGTTCTCGAGGTCGATGACCGCGTCGATGGCCTCCTTGGCGAGGATCTCCGCGGCATCCTGGTCGACGAGGTAGTCGCCGCCCTTGACCGTGTCGAACGTGTGCCACTCCCAGCTGTCCTCCTCGACGTTCGCGAGCGCCGCAGCCATACCGCCCTGCGCTGCGCCGGTGTGCGAGCGGGTCGGGTAGAGCTTGGAGATCACTGCCGTCTTGGCGCCGGGGCCCGCCTCGATCGCGGCCCGCATGCCGGCACCGCCGGCACCCACGATCACGACGTCGAACTGGTGGTAGTGCACACCGTCGCGGACGACGGAATCCTGTGTCTCAGTAGTCACTTCTCGTTGCTCTCTTCTCAGTTCCCGACGACGCCCGCGGCCACGCAGGTGTCCCACAGGGTGCTGCTCTCGGTCACGCCGAGGCAAGGGTCGAAGGTGAAGACGACCAGGGTGCCGAGCACGATCAGGAGCCCGGCTGCGAGGCCGACCGCCCCGACAAGGGCCTTTCGGACCTTCTCATGCGTGACGTAGTCGTTGATGATCGTGCGCATGCCGTTGCCGCCGTGAAGCAGTGCGAGCCACAGCATCAGCACGTCCCACCACTGCCAGAACGGGGTGGCGAACTTGCCGGCGATGAAGGCGAAATCGAGAGCGCGGATGCCCTCGCCGACCATCAGGTTCACGAAGAGGTGGCCGAAGATCAGCACGATCAGCACGACGCCGGAGCCGCGCATGAACAGCCAGCCCCACTTCTCGAGGTTGATCCCGCGGCGGCGGCGCGGCGGCGCTTGTACGGTCTGAGCGGACATCAGAGGCCTCCCAGTATCTCGGAGAACGCGAGAGCGAGGTGTCGACCGGAGAAGCCCGCCATCAGCACGACCCACACCGCGACGACGCCCCAGAACAGCTGCCGCTGGAAGCGGGCGCCCTTCGACCAGAAGTCGATGAGGATGATGCGCAGGCCGTTCATCGCATGGAACACGATGGCCGCGACGAGGACGACCTCGCCGATGGCCATGACCGGGTTCTTGTAGGTGCCGATCACGGCGTTGTACGCCTCGGGGGAGACCCGGATCAGTGCAGTGTCGAGCACGTGCACCAATAGGAAGAAGAAGATCGCGACTCCGGTGATGCGGTGAAGCACCCATGACCACATGCCTTCGCGGCCCCGGTAGAGGGTGCCGCGTGGCGTCTTGGAAGTGGTCTCCGAAATCGACGGTGCGGGGCGTGAGCCTGCGGACACGGTCGTCCTCCCTGATCGATACGAGGTCGGTAGCGCGCGCTGGGTCTGAGGCGACCGCAGACGTGCCCGATCGTGCTCCATCCTATTCCTGTTCAATCGCTGGGAGCGACGAAGGGTGGCCTAACTATCTCGACATCGAGATTGTTTCCGACGGCTACGCTGGGGTCATGAGCGAGCCGATCGATGACTTCTACGCCGTGATCCCCGCCGGAGGCATCGGAAGCCGGCTGTGGCCGCTCTCGCGTGCCGACGCACCGAAGTTCCTGCACGACCTGACCGGCTCCGGGCACTCGCTGCTGCGGGACACCTGGGATCGTCTGGAGCCGCTGGCCGGACCCGATCGCATCGCCGTCGTGACAGGACGCGCACACCGCGCGGCCGTCGAGGCTGAGCTTCCCGGCATCGCGGACATCAACGTCTTCCTGGAATCGGAGCCGCGCGAGTCGGCGGCAGCGATCGGACTCGCAGCGGCGATCCTGCATCGTCGCGATCCTGACGTGATCATCGGATCGTTCAGCGCCGATCACGTGATCCGTGGCACTCGGGTGTTCGAGTTCGCGGTGCGCGACGCCGTGGAAGTCGCGCGCGAGGGATACATCTGCACGATCGGTATCGCACCGACCGAGCCGGCGGTGGGCTTCGGATACATCAAGAAGGGGAAGGAACTCGTGGTCGGTGGTGCGCGTGAGGCCGCGCTCGTCGAGTCGTTCGTGGAGAAGCCCGACCTCGAGACCGCGACCGCGTACATCGCCGAGCGCAACTATCTCTGGAACGCCGGCATGTTCATCTCGAAGGCGAGCGTGCTGCTCGACGAGCTGGCGCTGAACGAACCGGAGCTGCACGCCGGACTGCTCGAGCTCGCCGAGGCGTGGGATGATCGCGAACTGCGCGGTCCTGCCGTCGACAGGATCTGGCCGGGACTCAAGAAGATCGCCATCGACTACGCGGTTGCAGAGCCTGCGGCCCGTCGCGGTCATCTCGCTGTCGTTCCCGGCCACTTCGACTGGGACGACGTGGGCGACTTCGCATCGCTCACCAAGCTCATCAGCAATGGCCGCAAGAACGACCTGGCGGTGCTGGGGCCGAAGGCGAGGGTGCTCTCGGATGCCGCGACCGGGATCCTCGTCAGCCAGACATCGCGGGTCATCAGCCTGGTCGGCGTGAAGGACATCGTGGTCGTCGACACTCCGGACGCGCTGCTGGTCACGACGACCGAGCACGCGCAGCGGGTCAAGGGCGTCGTGGAATCCCTCAAGCTCACCGGCCGCGGCGACGTGCTGTAGCACCCAGGTCACCGGTCTATTGCGAGTTTGTAACCATTAACCGCAACCGTGATGTCGGATGCCGTAACACTGGGTAACTTAGCTCCACGGGGCTTTGCGATTGGCGCAGGCCAGTAGTCGTGGAGGCTTACGTGACCATTTCCACCAAGAAGCGCGCTCTCGCCGCGCTCGTGGCGACAGGCGTCGCCGTCGCACTCGCAGGCTGCGGAGCCGCTCCAGAGGATTCCGACGGCGGCGATGCCGGTGGCGAGAGCATCGACTTCCTGCCCTGCATCGTCTCCGACGCCGGCGGGTTCGACGACAAGTCGTTCAACCAGCTCTCCTTCGAGGGCGTCGTGCAGGCCGCCGATGAGCTCGGCGTCGAGTACAAGAACGTCGAGTCCAACAGCGAGACCGACTTCGCCCCGAACATCGAGAGCCTCATCTCGCAGGGCTGCAACGCCATCGTCTCCGTCGGCTTCGCGCTCTCGGCGGCGACCGTCGAGGCTGCGACCGCGAACGCGGACGTCGACTTCATCCTCGTCGACGACGCAGCGGACAACGACTTCGACGGCGAGAAGGACGCCGAGAACGTCAAGCCGCTCCTGTACGACACGGCCCAGGCCGCGTTCCTGGCGGGCTACCTGTCTGCGGGCTACTCGGAGACCGGCAAGGTCGGCACCTTCGGCGGCATGGAGTTCCCGACCGTGACTATCTTCATGGACGGCTACAAGCAGGGCGTCGACTACTACAACGAGCAGAACGGCACCGCCGTCGAGGTCGTGGGCATGACGTCGTTCACCGGTGGCTTCGAAGCCGGTCCCGAGGCCAAGTCGGTCGCGCAGAACATCGTCGACCAGGGCGTCGACGTGCTCCTGCCCGTCGGCGGTCCGATCTACCAGTCCGCACTCCAGGTCATCAAGGAGTCCGGCCGCGACATCGCACTCATCGGCGCTGACGCAGACCTGTTCGTCACCGACCCGAGCACGGAGGACTTCGTGCTGACGTCGATCCTCAAGGACATGAAGCTCTCGACCTACGAGGCGACCATGAGCAGCGCGAACGACGAGTTCGATGCAGAGGCCTACGTCGGAACCCTCGAGAACAAGGGCGTCGGCATCGCCGATCTCCACAACTTCGAGGACAAGGTCGACCCCGAGCTCTGGACCGCGGTCCAGGACCTGCAGCAGCAGATCATCGACGGTGAAGTGACCGTCACCTCGTACCTCGGCTGATCGAGGAACGAACCACAGGGGGAGGTCGGCGACCCGCCGGCCTCCCCTCGCTGTTGCCCCGGCTCCCACCGGAACCTGGGACGAGGCACCTTTGCTGATTAGGATCTGAAACATGAAGCTTGAACTGCGCGGCATAACGAAGAGGTTCGGCGCGCTGACGGCAAACGACCACATCGATCTCACCATCGAACCGGGGGAGATCCACTGCCTCCTCGGCGAGAACGGCGCGGGCAAGTCGACGCTGATGAACGTGCTCTACGGCCTCTACCAGGCCGACGAGGGTGAGATCCTGCTGGACGATGTCGTGCAGAACTTCGCCGGCCCTGGAGACGCGATGGCCGCCGGTATCGGCATGGTGCACCAGCACTTCATGCTGATCCCCGTGTTCACGGTCGCCGAGAACGTCATGCTGGGCCACGAGAAGACCCGCTTCGGCGGTCGCCTCGACCTGCCGGCGGCTCGAGCGATGGTGCGCGAGATATCCGACCGCTTCGGGTTCCACGTCGACCCGGATGCCGTCGTCGAGGACCTGCCCGTCGGCGTGCAGCAGCGCGTGGAGATCATCAAGGCGCTGTCCCGCGATGCCAAGGTGCTCGTGTTCGACGAGCCCACCGCGGTGCTGACGCCGCAGGAGACCGATGAGCTGATGGCGACGATGCGTCAGCTCAAGGAATCGGGAACCTCGATCGTCTTCATCACGCACAAGCTCCGGGAGGTCCGTGAGGTCGCGGACCGGATCACGGTGATCCGGCTCGGAAAGGTCGTCGGGGAAGCGTCTCCGACGGCCGGCAACGAAGAGCTCGCGTCGCTCATGGTGGGGCGGGCCGTCGAGCTCACTGTGCACAAGGACGCACCGAAGCTGGGCGAGGAATCGCTCATCGTGAAGAACCTCACCGTCACCGATCCTTTCGGCACGGTGCTCGTCGACGATGTGTCGTTCTCGGTGCGCGGCGGCGAAGTGCTCGTGATCGCCGGTGTGCAGGGCAACGGTCAGACCGAGGTCACCGAGGCGATCGTCGGCCTGCAGCCGCGTGTCGAAGGCAGCGTGCAGCTCAACGGCGCCGAACTGGTGGGGCGATCCGTGCGCGACATCCTCGACGACGGCGTCGGCTTCGTTCCGGAGGATCGCAGCGTCGACGGCCTGGTCAAGGAGTTCTCGATCGCGGAGAACCTCATTCTCGACCGCTCGGTCGGCGCTCCCTTCGTCAAGGCGGGCACTCTGCAGCTGCGTGCGCTCGACGAGTTCGCACGCGAGAAGATCGCCGAGTTCGACATCCGCACGCAAGGGCCGGCGCAGCAGGCGGGGCGACTGTCGGGCGGCAACCAGCAGAAGGTCGTGCTCGCTCGAGAGCTGAGCCGCGAACTCTCGCTCTTCGTGGCGGCGCAGCCGACGCGCGGCGTCGACGTCGGATCGATCGAATTCATCCACAAGCGCATCATCGAGACCAGGGACTCGGGCATCCCGGTGATCGTCATCTCCACCGAGCTCGACGAGGCGGCGGCTCTGGCCGACCGCATCATGGTGATGTATCGAGGCAAGGTCGTCGGCGTCGTGCCGGGCGACACCACACGGGAGAAGCTCGGCCTGATGATGGCGGGCATGCTCGAGTCGACCGAGGAGGCAGGCGTATGAGCGCTCCCGCACCTGGCCCGATCAAGGCCGCACCCGCGGACTTCGGCTCCACGGAACCGACCCGATGGAACAGTGCGCTGCAGCGCATCGCCACCGGCAACGGAATGATCTCGGTCCTCTCCGTGATCCTCGCGCTCGTGGCGGGGTCGATCATGATCGCCTTCACCGATTCCGAGGTGCAGCGCACGGCCGGATACTTCTTCGCACGCCCGGGTGACATGCTGCTCGCGGTGTGGGAATCGATCTCCGGCGCGTACGTCGCTCTCTTCCAGGGCGCGATCTACAACTTCCGCGTCGACGGGTTCGCTGCGGGGATCAAACCGCTCACCGAGACGCTGAAGTTCGCGACACCGCTGATCGCGGCAGGCCTCGGCGTGGCGCTCGCGTTCCGCGCCGGCCTGTTCAACATCGGTGGCCAGGGCCAGATGCTCATGGCCGCGGCCGCCGCCGGCTGGGTCGCGACGAGCATGGACATGCCGTGGCCTCTGCACATGCTGGTCGCCATCATCGCCGGCATCATCGCCGGTGCGATCTGGGCCGGCATCGCCGGCATCCTCAAAGCCCGAACAGGCGCGCACGAGGTGATCGTGACGATCATGCTCAACCACATCGCGTTCTACCTGCTGGCATGGATGCTGGCCACACCCGGCATCCTGCAGGCGCCGGGATCCAACAACCCCAAGACCGCGGCGATGGCGGAGTCCGCCCTGCTTCCCGGCATCCTCGGATCGCAGTACAAGCTGCACGCCGGCTTCATCCTCGCGCTGATCGCGGTCGCCTTCACCTGGTGGCTGCTGGAGCGCTCGAGCCTCGGCTTCCGCTTCCGCGCCGTGGGGGAGAACCCGGCGGCGGCACGGGTGGCGGGTATCAGCGTCGGGAGGATGTACTTCCTGGTGATGGTGATCGCCGGTGGTCTGGTCGGCATCGCCGGCGTCAGCCAGGTGCTCGGCACCGTGACCAGCGGCTTCGGCAGCGACATCGACGCCGGGATCGGCTTCGACGCGATCACCGTCGCGCTGCTCGGACGTTCGACGCCGCTCGGCGTGCTGGCGGCCGGCATCCTGTTCGGCGCCTTCAAGGCCGGCGGGTTCGCGATGCAGGCCTCCGAGAACGTGCCGATCGAGATCGTCCTCGTCGTGCAGTCGCTGATCGTGCTGTTCATCGCCGCACCTCCTCTGGTGCGTGCGATCTTCGGTCTGCCGCAGCCGGGTGCTCGCAAGAAGCCCGCGAAGCCGAAGAAGCCCAAGAACCCGAAGGATCCGGCGACCAACGGCTCGCCCCGCACCGAGGAGGTGTCGGCATGACCGTCTCCGCTGAAGCTGTCGTCAGCGACGAGCAGCGCCGCGTCGCCATCACCTCATGGAAGACGCCCATCATCTTCGGCCTGTTCACGGTGCTCTTCGCGCTGCTGCCGCTGCTCGCACCCCGAGACGGTGCGAGCACGTTCCGGCTGGTGCGCTCGGCAGACGCTGCGATCCAGCTCCCCGAACTGGTGCTTCCCGCCAACGCGACCGCCTGGGTGTGCGTCGTGCTCATGGCCGCCACCACGCTGCTCGCGGTGATGTGGACGCGCGCGCAGCGCAGACTGCCGCTCTGGCTGACCGTGATCTACGTCGTGATCCTGCTGGTCGGGTTCCTCGCGTGGGCATCGGCCGGTGGCACGCTGCCGATGATCGGACTGCTGGGCGGTGCTCTCGCGCTCGCCACTCCCCTGATCTTCGGCGCACTGGGCGGAGTGATCGGCGAGCGCGTCGGAGTCGTCAACATCGCGATCGAGGCGCAGCTGCTGGCCGGCGCCTTCATGGCCGCACTCGTCGGCTCGGCGACCGGGAGCCCGTGGATCGGTCTCATCGCCGCGATGGTCGCCGGTGTGCTGGTCTCGCTCGTGCTCGCCGTGTTCGCGATCACCTACTACGTCAACCAGGTGATCGTCGGTGTGGTGCTGAACGTGCTCGTCGCCGGACTGACCACGTTCCTCTACCGCCAGGTGCTCAACGCGAACCCGGAGACGCTGAACTCGCCCCCGCTGTTCCCGGTGATCTCGATCCCCGTGCTCAGCGAGATCCCGGTGCTGGGTCCGGTGCTGTTCCGCCAGACGATCATCGTCTACCTGATGTACATCACGGTTTTCCTGGTGTGGTTCGGCCTCTACCGCACCCGCTGGGGCCTGCGCCTGCGCGCGGTCGGCGAGCATCCGCAGGCGGCGGACACCGTCGGCATCAAGGTCGCACCGACCCGCTACTGGAACATGATGCTCGCCGGCGCGATCGCCGGGATGGGCGGTGCGTTCTACACGCTGGTCACCAACCCGCAGTTCGGCCGTGAGATGACGGCGGGCGCCGGTTATATCGCACTCGCGGCCGTGATCTTCGGCAAGTGGGACCCGGTGCGCGCCACCCTGGCGGCACTGCTGTTCGGGTTCGCCACGAACCTGCAGGGTGTGCTGTCGGTCATCGGATCGCCGGTGCCGAGTCAGTTCATGCTGATGCTGCCGTACGTCGTCACGATCTTCGCCGTGGCCGGTCTGGTCGGGCGCTCGCGTCCGCCGGCGGCATCCGGCGAGCCATACATCAAGAGCTAGAGGACAGATGACTGACATCGACTGGGATGAGCTGCGTCAGGTCGCCACCGACGCCATGCACAAGGCGTACGCGCCGTACTCGCGGTACAAGGTGGGCGCGGCCGCTCTCGTGGACGACGGTCGTATCGTCGCCGGCTGCAACGTGGAGAACGCCTCCTACGGCGTGACGCTGTGCGCCGAGTGCGCGCTGGTCGGCGACCTGCACATGTCCGGCGGCGGGCGTCTCGTGGCGTTCGTGTGCGTCAACAACGATGGGCAGACCATCATGCCGTGCGGCCGGTGCCGTCAGCTGCTGTTCGAGCACTCCATGCCCGAGATGCTGCTGGAGACCGTGTCCGGCATCCGCACGATCGATGAGGTGCTTCCGGATGCGTTCGGACCGCGCGACCTGGAGGATGTCCGATGAGTGTTGAGGCGTACGACGCGATCGACGTCATCCGCGCGAAGCGCGACGGCGCCGAGGTTTCTGAGCCCGCACTGCGCTGGATGGTCGATGCCTACACGCGCGGCTACGTATCGGATGCGCAGATGGCCTCGTTCGCGATGGCGGTGTTCCAGCGCGGCATGCAGCGCGATGAGATCCGTGTTCTCACCGACGCCATGATCGCGTCGGGGGAGCGGATGAGCTTCGCCTCCCTCGGCAAGAAGACCGTCGACAAGCACTCCACCGGTGGCGTCGGCGACAAGATCACCCTGCCGCTCGCCCCCCTGGTGGCATGCTTCGGCGTCGCCGTCCCGCAGCTCAGCGGGCGCGGCCTCGGGCACACCGGCGGCACGCTCGACAAGCTCGAGTCGATCCCCGGCTGGCGTGCGGCGCTCAGCAACGAGGAGATGTTCGCGCAGATGCAGGGCGACGTCGGCGCGGTGATCTGCGCCGCGGGTTCGGGCCTTGCGCCTGCCGACAAGAAGCTCTACGCGCTGCGCGATGTCACCGGCACGGTCGAGGCTATCCCGCTGATCGCGTCGAGCATCATGTCGAAGAAGATCGCCGAGGGCACGGATGCTCTGGTACTCGATGTGAAGTTCGGCTCCGGCGCCTTCATGCAGGACATCGACCGTGCTCGTGAGCTCGCACGGACGATGGTCGCGCTCGGCACCGATTCCGGAGTCGCGACGACGGCGCTCCTCACCGACATGAACGTGCCGCTCGGTCTCGCGATCGGCAATGCCAACGAGGTGCGCGAGTCCGTCGAGATCCTCGCAGGCGGGGGGCCGGCCGACGTGCGCGAGCTCACTGTCGCGCTGGCACGTGAGATGCTCGCCCTCGCGGGAGTCCAGGATGCCGACGTCGAGGCCGCTCTGGATGACGGGCGCGCCATGGACAGCTGGAAGGCGATGATCCGCGCACAGGACGGCGATCCGGATGCTGCGCTGCCGACCGCGCGCGAGACGCATGTCGTCACGGCTCCGGCCGACGGCGTCGTGACGCGGATGGACGCCCTGCCGTTCGGCATCTCGGCGTGGCGCCTAGGAGCCGGGCGCGCCCGCGCCGAGGATCAGGTCGTCCACGCCGCGGGCATCGATCTGCACGCCAAGCCCGGCGACCGCGTCACTGCCGGTCAGGCCCTGTTCACGCTCTCCGCAGACGACGACGCGCGCTTCTCCCGTGCCCTCGAGGCGCTCGACGACGCATGGTCCATCGGAGACACCGCGCCCGAGATCGGGCCACTCGTCCGCGAGCGCATCACCGCGTAGGCTGGAGTCTCACCGCTCGCTGAGACTGGCGAAGCGCCGGTCTCTGAGAGGACGAATTCCCATGTCGATCGCTTCCGACGGTGATATCAAGATCGAGGGCGTATCGCTGCGGTCGCTGCCGAAGATCTCGCTGCACGACCATCTCGACGGCGCTGTGCGCCCGGGCACGATCGTCGAACTGGCGGCGGAGATCGGCCTGGAACTGCCTGCGGGCGACGCCGAGGGTCTCGGCGACTGGTTCACGAAGCGGAGCGGATCCGACTCGCTCGTGGACTACCTGGAATCGTTCGACTACACCGTGGCTGTCATGCAGACGGCCGAGAACCTCACGCGCATCGCCCGCGAGTTCGTCGAGGACCTGGCGGACGACGGCGTGATCTACGGCGAGGTCCGCTGGGCACCGGAGCAGCACCAGTCGGGCGGACTCTCGCTCGACGACGCGGTCGAGGCCGTCCAGCAGGGGATCGAGGACGGCGAGGACGCCGTGGACCGCAGCGGGCGCAGCATCCGCGTGGGGCAGATCCTCAGCGCGATGCGTCAGAGCGATCGATCGCTTGAGATCGCCGAGCTCGCCCTGGATCATCGCGAGAGCGGCGTGGTCGGCTTCGACATCGCAGGCCCGGAAGACGGCTACCCCGCCTCCGATCATCGTGAGGCGTTCGATCTGCTCGCCGAGAACTTCTTCCCGGTCACCGTGCACGCAGGCGAAGCGGCGGGACTCGCGTCGATCCGCAGTGCACTCCTCGACGGGCGGGCGCTCCGCCTCGGTCACGGAGTACGCATCGTCAGCGACCTCGACGTGATCGATCGGGACGGAGACGAGGTCCAGGTCAAGTTCGGCGACCTCGCACGCTGGGTTCGCGACCGGGAGATCCCGCTCGAGCTGTCGCCTTCGTCGAACGTGCACACCGGCGCGATCGAGGCATGGGGCACCGAGCTCGCCGATCACCCGTTCGATCTGCTCTACCAGCTGGGCTTCGCCGTCACGGTGAACGTCGACAACCGCACGATGAGTCGCACGTCCCTCACCCGTGAAATCGCGCTGCTCGTCGACGCCTTCGGCTACGACCTCGATGACCTCGAGGCGTTCCAGTTCAACGCGGCATCCGCGGCATTCCTGCCGATCGAGGAGCGCGAGGAACTCGTCGAGATGATCGCCGACGGTTTCCAGAACTCCTGACGCGGACCCCGGAGCCATGACCGCGCCCGCTGTCTTCATCGCCGGTCCTGCATCCTGGAACTCGATCGTCGTCCTCGATCGTCTGCCGGAGCCGACTCCGCACATCCAGTTCGCCGAGGACAGCTGGGAGACGGTGGGCGGGACGAGCGCGGGCAAGGCGCTGAGTCTCGCAGCCCTCGGCACGCCGGTGACGCTGTACGCGCTCGTCGGCGACGATGAGCCGGGCAGGCGGGTCCGCGCCGCGCTCGGTGCGGCCGGAATCGAGGTTCGGTGGGGTTCGAGCGCGGCCACGGAGCGGCACCTGAACCTGATGACTCGAGCGGGGGAGCGAGTCTCGATCTACGTCTCAGGGGTCGACGAGCAGTCCGGCGCGGTCCCCGATGACGTGCTCGCGGCCATGGCGGATGCCGAGATCATCGTGCTCGATCTCGCGGCAGAGCCGCTGCGGCTGCTTCCGCTCGCGAAGGCGAGCGGAAGGCCGGTGTGGGTCGACGTGCACGACTACGACGGAGAGGCGGAGTTCCACAGACCGTTCCTCGACGCGGCGGATGCGGTGTTCTGCAACGCCGATCGGCTGAGTGACCCCGTCGGATTCCTGCGCTCACGCGTCTCGTCCGGGGCGTCGTTCGCAGTGTGCACGCTCGGCCCGGAAGGCGCGGTGGCAGTCGACGTCGACGGTGAGACCTATCGAGTGGATGCCGTGCCGGTGGACGTCGTCGACACCAACGGCGCAGGTGACGCCTTCTTCGCAGGAGTCCTGGCTGCACGGCTGGCAGGCGCCGCGCTGCCGCAGGCGCTCGCGTCCGGCGCGGCGTCGGCATCGACGGCTCTCGGCAGCAAGCACCTGCACCCGCTGTTGGACGGCGTGCCCTGACCGTGGACCTGCCCTGACCGTGGTCAGCGCGGCCGCGCCACGACCTGCGGATGCGTTCTCAGATACTCCTCGAACGCTTCACGGCTCGTACGGGCCGGGGTGAAACCGAACTCGTCCTTCAACCGGGCATTCGACAGCACCGGCCGGTAGCGGAGGAAAGGAACCTTCTCTGGTCCGTGCTCTGTGAGGCGCAGCATCCGCCCGGCTCTCAACATCCAGGCGAGCGCGGATGCCGGCACGGTGAACAAGGGCTTGCCGAGCCGATCGGCGAGCTCCGGCACGGTCATCCGCCCGTCGCCGGCGACGTTGAAGACCCCCGCCGGGCCATCCGTCGCCGCGCGCACCATGGCGGCGGCGACGTCATCAACCCACACGAACACGAACGGCGAGTCCGACCCCGCGATCCGCAGGATGCGGCGCCCGTTCCAGAGAGCGGTGATCTGGTTCTGAACGGTGGGGCCGAGGATCGTGCCGATCCGGAAGACCACCTGCTCCAGTTCGGGATGCGCCGATCTGTATCCGGCGAGCATCTCCTCGACCAGGCGCTTGTGCCGCGAGTACGAAAAGGCATCATTGCCGCGCAGCGGCTGGTCCTCGTCGATCCACTCCGGGTTGTCCGGGTGGTAGCCGTATGCCGCCCCTGAGCTGGAGACCACGATGCGGCGCACACCGCTCAGAGCACACGCGGCCAGGACGTTCGCCGAGCCTTCGACATCCACGCGGTAGTCGAGATCCACATCACGGCCTGGGTTGACGATCGCCGCGAGGTGCACGACGGTGTCGATGCGGTGCTCACGGAGCACAGGCGCGATGGCCGCGGCATCCGTCACGTCGAGGACGACGGGCAGGACGCCCGGCGACACGGCGCCGGCTCTGAGGTCGGCCGCAACGACGAGTTCGACGTCGCCTCGCGCGGCCAGCGCCGCCGCGACGTGCGACCCGAGGAACCCGCCGCCGCCGGTGATGAGCACGCGTGTCACGGCGCGGCCTCGACGGCTGTCTTCCCGGTGCTGTCGCCGGTCGCATTGCCGGTGCGCCGCCTGGTGTGCCGCGCCCAGAGTCCTGCGAGCACGAGTCCGGCGACGATGTCCCAGATGCCCCACCAGCCGGCGACGATCGCCATGCCGCCGAGACCGCCGAAGAAGGCGAAGACGAGTCCCAGACCGAGCCCGGCGTTGCGGATGCCGACCTCGAACGTCATCGCCTTGCGCTCCCGCGTGCCCAGGCCGCCGAGGACCGCAGTGCCGTAGCCGAGCGCGAGCGCTGTGGCATCGTGCACGGTCACCACGAGGACCACGATGCCGAGCACCGAGATGAACACCGCCCAGTTGCCGACCAGCGCGCCGATGATGAAGCCCACGAGCGCGAGCAGACTGAACCACTTCACGAACGGCTGCACGCGCGCCGCGAAAGTCGGGAGCTTCGCGCGCAGCAGCAGCCCGACCGCGAAGGGCAGGCCGACGATGAGGAAGATCTCCAGCAGCATCTTCCACGGGTCGAGCGCCACCTCTCGCAGCAGGTCGCGGGCGGTCGGATGCAGCGACCCCCAGAAGGCGATGCTCAACGGCATCGCCACGATGTACACGAGGTTTCCGACCGCCGTCATCGACACCGACAGTGCGACGTTGCCGCCGGAGCGATGCGTGAGCACCTGCGAGATGTTGCCGGGCGGGCAGCATGCCACGAGGATCATGCCGAGCGCCATCGACGGTGTCACCGGAAGCACGAGGGTGAGCAGGAACGTCACTACGGGCAGCAGGAGGAGCTGTGCCAGGATCGCGATGATGAAGGGCTTCGGATGCCGTGCCACCACGCGGAAGTCGCTGGGTGCGGTGTCCAGGGCGATGCCGAGCATGATGAGCCCGAGCACGATGTTCAGGATCGTGAGGGTTCCCGGCGTGAAGCTCAGGACGACGTCGTCGACGTTCATCGCGTCTGCTCCAGTGCCTCGCGTTCGTGGCGGACGGCCGCGCGGTAGGCGTGGTTGTTCACGTAGTACGACATCCTGGCGAGCCCGAGATAACGGTAGCCACCGGTGACATCAGGCCACGGGCTGCCGGTCACGCGGTCCCGGAACCGCACGGCCTGCTCCGGCGCGTTCTCCGCTGCGGCGAGGTAGCTCGCCAGCAGTTCGGCCTGCTCGTAGCGGCCCTGCCAGCCGATGCCAGACGCCTCGATCATGCCCATCAGGTACAGGCCGTTGAAGGACGCGGGGAACATGTTCAGGAACAGTCGCGGCGAAGACCCGCGCCACTGCAGGTGCGCCCGGTCGACGAACGGGTAATCGAGGCGGTATCCGGTCGCGAGCATCACGAGGTCGTAATCGCCGCCGGAACCGTCGCGGAAGCGGACCGTGTGACCGTCGAACCGTTCGACATCGGCGCGCACACGCAGGTCACCCTGCCCGAGGTGGTTCAGTACCATCGTGTTCACGATCGGGTGCGATTCGTAGATGCGGTAGTCGGGCTTGGGGAATCCGAAACGAACCGGGTCGCCGGTGAACGCCTTCAGCACCCGGGAGTCCACTGCCTGCTTGATGCGTGCAGGCAGCGGCTTGCCCTGGTTGAGGGTGTCGCTCGGCCTGCCGAACAGATAGCGCGGAACGAAGTAGTAGCCGCGGCGCACGCTCATGTCGACTGATGCGGCGTGGTGCACGGCATCCACCGCGATGTCGCACCCCGAGTTGCCCGCACCCACGATGAGCACGCGTCTGCCGTCCAGCTGCGCGGCGCTCTTGTATGCGCTCGTGTGCATGAGCTCGCCGGCGAAGTCTCCATCGAAGGAGGGCACGTTCGGCTCCGCGAGCGTGCCGTTCGCGATGATGACCCCGGCGTACCAGCGCGTGCCCACTCCGTCCGGACCCGCGTGAGCGAGGTCCCATCCGCCGTCGCGCGGTTCGAGCAGGGTGACGCGCGTGTCGAAGCGGAACAGCGAAGTGAGCCCGAAATGGTCGGCGTACGAGCGGAAGTAGTCGCGCAGCACCCGATGGCTCGGATAATCGACGCCCGAAGCCATCGGGAACTCGGCGAATTCGGTCGTCGTGCGGGACGAGATGAGGTGCGCGGACTCGTACATGGTGCTGCGCGGGTTGGTGATGTCCCAGAGGCCGCCGACGCCGTGCGACGCCTCGAAGCCGTCGACCTCGATGCCCTGCACCTGCAGCGCTCGCGCGATGGCAAGGCCGGACGGCCCAGCGCCGATGACGGCGTATCTGCTCATGATGCTCCCCGCACGACGCTGTGCTCGATCTGTCGCCCCCAGGCTCGATCGTAGCGGCATCGTCGTGCGGGAAGTCGTCAGAGGGCGCGCAGCTCCTGTTGTCTCGCGGCGAAGGCCTCGTGCACGGCGGCGAAGAGCGGATGCTCCGGCTCCAGGCCTGTGACGGTGGCGGTGAGTACATCGGCGTCCTCAGAGCGCAGCATCCGCTGCAACTCCACGGACTGCTCATCCGATTCGTCGTCGAATGCGACGGCCGCAGCGACGGCGGCGACGAGCGCAGAGGTCGAGAGCCCGCGCTCCGCGGCCTGGACTGCTGGGCCGATGAAGCGCTCGTTGCGGGAGAGCTTGCGCAGCGGCTGGCGGCCGACCCTCTGCACGGTGTCGACCAGCTCCGGGTTGCGGAATCGCTCGAGGATCGTGGCGCGGTACTCGGCGAGCTCGACGGGATCGAGCCCGTGCACGGCGCTGAGCACCGCTGATGTCTCCTCCAGCGCTGCACCGACTCTCGCGGCGATCGACGGATCGGCGAGTGCATCCGAGATGCGCGCGTGACCAGCCTGCGCGCCGAAGTACGCGGTCGCCGCATGGCCGGTGTTCACGGTGAACAGCTTGCGCTCGATGTAGGGGCCGAGATCGTCGACGAAGTGCGCGCCGGGAATGATCGGCAGATCCCCGCCGAACGGTGCGGACTCGATCGCCCACTCGAAGTACGGCTCGACCGTCACATCCACGCCGCCGCCGTCGGGCTGTGCCGGCACGATGCGATCGACGGCCGTGTTCGCGAACGCGGCGCGACCCGTCACGGACGGATCCAGCTTGTCGATCTCGGCACGCAGCAGATCCGTGGCGCCGATCGCGTTCTCGCACGCCATGATCTTCAGCGGAGCGAGGTCGGGGGAGCGGCGCTTGAGTCCTTCGACGATCGCGGGGGCGATGAAGCGCAGCACAGTCGGGCCGACGGCGCAGGTGACGACATCGGCGGTCGCGACCTCGTCGGCCACGGCATCCGGGTCTGTCCGGCTGTTCACCGCGCGGTAGCCGCTGACCTTTCGATCGACGCCGCCGGGGCCCGCCTCATGAACGGTGTACGACTCGGTGGCGTTGATCGCGTCCACCAGGGCGTCAGCGACATCCGAGAACACCAGGTCGTACCCGCCCTCGTGCAGCAGCAGCCCCACGAAGCCGCGCCCGATGTTGCCGGCGCCGAAGTGGACGGCCTTCATCCTTCGTTCACCGCCGACAGGAGCGCGTACAGCTCGTCGGGGGTGCCGGCGGCATTGAGCTTGGCGACATCATCCTCGTCCGAGAACAGGATGGCGATCTGGGACAGGATCTCGAGGTGCTCGTCGCCCCGTCCGGCGATGCCGATCACGAACGTGGCCTCATCTCCTGCCCAGTCCACACCGCCGTCGTAGCGCACGACCGAGAGACCGGAGTCGAGGATGGCCTCCTTCGTCTCGTTCGTGCCGTGCGGGATCGCGAGGCCGTTGCCCATGAACGTGGACACGGTCTCCTCGCGCTGACGCATGGCATCGACGTAGGCGGGGGTGACGGCGCCGGCGGCGACGAGGATGTCGGTCGCCTCCTGCAGCGCCTCGTCCTGGGTGGCGGAGCCGGAGTGGATGCGGACCTGTCCGATTGACAGAACGGCCATGATGTTCCTTTCTGAGGTGGGGCGGATGCTGTTCGCATCCGCCCCACCGGATCGATTACTCGCCGGATTCCTTCTGCTCGCGCACCATCTCGACGACCTCTTCATACTGCGGCGCATTCATGAAGTTGTCGACCGAGACGTGGATCGAGTTCGGGGACTTGCCCTTCGCGCGATCGGTGAGCTGCTGCTGGGTGATCACCAGATCGGCGGTGCCGTCGAGGTTCGCGATGGCCTGGTTGGTCACCTTGATGTCCTCGATGCCCGCCTTCTTCAGCTTGTTGCGCAGCACGCTCGCGCCCATCGCGGACGATCCCATGCCGGCGTCGCAGGCGAACACGATGTTCTGGATCGGAGCGGTCGCGGTCGCCGTGGCCGACGTCGCGGCAGCAGCCGTGCCACCTGCGGCCGCAGAGGCTGCGAGATTCGACAGGTGCTCGGACTTCTTGCCCTTGTTCGCCTCGGTCTGCGCGATCGCCGCGCCGAAGGTGTCGCCCTCAGCGGCCAGATCGCGCTTGCGCGACGCCCGCAGGATCACAGCCGTGATCAGGAACGTCACCACGGCGGCGATGATGACCGACAGGTACACCACAACCAGGTTCCAGACGCCGCCGCCGATCGCGGCCGCCGTCACGGCGATGATGCTTCCTGGGGCTGCCGGGAAGCCGAGACCGCCGCCGAGGAGCATGTTGGTCGTGACGCCCGCTGCGCCACCGGCGATCAGAGCGAGGATCGTGGTCGGCTTGCTGAGCGCGTACGGGAAGTAGATCTCGTGGATGCCGCCGAAGAACTGGATGATCGCGGCACCCGGTGCCGAGGCCTTCGCAGCGCCGACGCCGAAGAACGTGAACGCGAGCAGCAGACCGAGGCCGGGGCCGGGGTTCGCCTCGATGAGGAACAGGATCGACTTGCCGTTCTCGGTCGCCTGCTCGATGCCGAGCGGTGTGAACACGCCGTGGTTGATGGCGTTGTTCAGGAACAGCACCTTCGCCGGCTCGACGATGATCGAGACGAGCGGCAGCAGCTGCAGCGTCACGAGCCAGTCGACAGCCGCTCCGAGCACGGTGCTGATGCCGAGCATCACAGGACCGAATGCGAAGAAACCGGCGATCGCGAGGATCATGCCGAGGATACCGGCCGAGAAGTTGTTCACCAGCATCTCGAATCCGGGGCGGATCTTCCCGTCCCAGAGCCGGTCCATCTGCTTGGTGATCCATGCCGCAAGCGGTCCCATGATCATCGCGCCGAGGAACATCGGGATGTTCGTGCCGACGATGACACCCATCGTCGCAATCGTCGCGACGACACCGCCGCGTTCGCCGTATACGAGGCGGCCGGCCGTGTTCGCGATGAGCAGCGGCAGCAGGTAGGTCACCATGGCGCCGACCAGGCCGACGTAGCCCTGGAAGTTGCCGCCTTCGCCCTCGGTCAGTGCTGTCATGGCGCCGGGCCAGTTGATGAGCGCGGAGTCGCCACCGCCGCCGATGATCTCGGCCACGGGGGCCCAGTGCCATCCGAACGGGCTGTCGGCGCCGAAGAACCCGGCGGGGATGAACAGCATCGTGATGAAGCCCCAGGCGATGAAGGCTGCGATGTTCGGCATGATCATGCCCGAGAGGAACGTGCCGCGTCGCTGCACGCCGACCCTGACCCCGTTCTGCTTCGGGGCGGCTGTTGACGTCGTCGTCATGATGTCGTCTCTTTCTGGTGTGAAGGGAGGGCCGTGACGGCTTCAGCCACGGCATTGCGGGCGCTCGCGGCATCGTCTGCCGCAAGTGCCACCTCGGCGAGGTGCTTCGCCTCGGAGGCGGTGCGCTCTGAGAGCGCGAGTCGTACGTCGGCGAGGGCCGCTGACGCCATCGACAGGCTTGTGGCGCCGAGACCGACCAGCACGGCCGCCAGCAGCGGGTCCGCTGCCGCCTCGCCGCAGATCCCGACCGGCTTGCCGAGGCGGGCTCCTGCCGCGCCGACTTCGCCGACCAGTCGCAGCACCGCGGGGTGCCAAGGGTCCTGGAAGCCCGCGACGGAGCCGAGCATGCGGTCGGCGGCCATCGTGTACTGGGTGAGGTCGTTCGTGCCGATGGATGCGAAGTCGGTGTGGGCGAGCACGCGATCGGCCAGCAGCGCGGCGGCAGGGATCTCGACCATCACGCCAGCGGTCTTGATCCCGTACTCCCGGGCGAGGGCGGTGAAGTACTTCGTCTCCTCGACGGTGGCCACCATCGGTGCCATCACCCACAGGTCTGCGGAGGTCTCGGCATCCGCCTCGGCGAGAGCGGTGAGCTGCTCGCGCAGGATGTCCTCGCTGGCGCGCAGCGATCTGAGGCCCCGCAGCCCGAGGGCAGGGTTCTCCTCGTGCGCGTCATTGAGGAACGCGAGGGGCTTGTCGGCGCCGGCATCCAGCATCCGCACCACGACCTTCTTGCCACCGAACGCCGAGAGCAACTCGCGATACGACTCGCGCTGCTCGGCGACAGTGGGGGCCTGGGCGGAGGAGAGGAACAGGAACTCGGTGCGGAACAGGCCGACGCCTTCGGCGCCGCGCGCGACCGCATCCGCGGCATCGGCGGGCTTGCCGAGATTCGCGAGCAGAGCGATCGCCGTGCCGTCGGCGAGTGCGCCGGGAGTGAGCGGCGCGCTCTCGGCGGCGTCGCGGGCCGCCGCGCGCTGGGCGGCCTTCTCCAGCTGCTCGCCGGTGGGATCGATCGTCACGACGCCGGCCGCCGCATCGACGATCACGGTCGTCCCGGTCTCGAGGATCGACCCTTCGGTCGCACCCACGATCGCGACGATGCCCTTCTCTCTCGCGAGGATGGCGGTGTGCGAGGTCGGGCCGCCGTCGGTGGTGACCAGCGCCAGCACCTGTTCGAGGTTGAGCAGGGCCGTGTCGGCGGGTGCGAGATCACGGGCGACGAGCACGAACGGATGCCCTGGATCGGGCACGCCGGGAGCGTCGAGGCCGCGCAGGTGCGCGAGCACGCGCTGGGCGATGTCGTCGAGGTCGGCCGCGCGCTCGCCGAGGTAGCCGCCGACCGCCTCGAGCGTGGCGCGGAAGCCGGCGAATGCGTCGTGCACCGCCCATTCGGCGCTGCCGCCGTCATCGATGCGGGAATCGACCTCGTCCTGAAGAGTCGGATCCTCCGCGATCATCGCCTGCGCCTCGAGCACCTCCTGGGCAGCGCCTCCGGCTGTGTCCGCACGTTGCTGCAGCTCTGCCGCGACGGCCGCCACAGCTTCGCGCGCCCTGGTGCGCTCGGCATCCGCACCGATCGTGCTCGGTGTGTTCTCCGGTGCAGGCAGCGGCTCCGCCATGCGGATCACGGGCCCCTGGGCGATACCGCGGCCGACGCCCACGCCGCGCAGCTCGGTCATCCGGCCGCCTCCTGGTCGTGATCGGTCGTCAGCAACTCGGTGAGCGAGTCGAGCACGCCCTCGGCGCCTTCTCCGTCGGCCGTGAGCGTCACGTAGTCGCCGTACTCGATCGCGAGCGCGATCACGCCGAGGATGCTGGCCGCGTTGGCAGGCTTCCCGGAATCCTTCGCGATCGTCACGGAGATGCCGGAGTCCTTGGCTGCCTGCGCGAACAGCTTCGCAGGGCGCGCGTGCAACCCGTGGGAGGAGCCGATGCGGACAGTGCGTGAGATCTCGGTCATGATGTTCCTTTCGCGGTGGACGGTGAATCGTTCTTCGAGGAGGAGAGCGCCATGCGGGCGACCGCGAGCGTGCGGATGCCGTCGCGGTCGGCGAACACGTCGTCGGGCAGTACCGCGACGGGTGCGTGGGATGCGGCGCGGATGGCGTCCACCCGGTCGGCGAGATGCGGACCGACGAGCACGAGGTCCGCGAAGGCGGCGGAGATCGTCTGCTCGGTGCCGGCAGCGGTGTCCCAGTCGAGGCCGGCGTCGGATGCTGCGCGCCGCAGCCGCTGTGCGACGAATGTGCTGGACGCTCCCGCGCCGCACACCACCAGGATCCTCATCGATGCCACCTCTTCCTGCTCTCCATTCTGGGAAGAAGCTGTGAGCGGCGCCACCACGTTCCTTTCCGCCCCTGCGGAACCTTCCGCCGCGACCCGCGGTCGCGACGGTGCTGGCATCATGGGAGCATGTCGCGCCAGCGTCAGGATCAGCTCCTGCAGACCCTCCTCCGGCAGGACGATTGGGCGACGGCGGCGAGCCTCGCCGATCTGTTCGGCGTGACGCCGCGCAGCATCCGCTCATATGTCGCCGCGCTCAACGCCCGCGCGACGGGCGGCGACGCCGTCGAGTCGGGCCCGGCCGGATACCGCGCCGGTGCGAGTGCGCATGCGACGCTGCGGACACGGGCGACGGGGGATTCCGCACCGCGCGACCGCCTGCACACGGTGGTGCGGATGCTGCTGGACGAATCGGCTGGCATCGATGTGTTCGCCACGGCGGAGCGACTGCACGTGAGCGAGGCCACCCTGGAATCCGATCTCTCCCGAGTGCGCGGGCTGCTGGACGGCACCGATCTCCGGCTCGAGCGCGATCGCGAGATCGTCCGTCTGCAGGGGACGGAGGTGGCGCAGCGCCGGCTGCTGAGCCGGCTCGCCCACGACGAGATGGACGCCGGCTCGTTCCACCCCGAGAGCATCCGCCGCGCCCTCACCGGCAGCGCCGTCGCCGCGCACGCCGTCGCTCCGTTCAAGACCGCCCTCGTGCGCGAGCTGGGTGCGCTCGGCTACTACGTCAACGAGCTCGCGATCTCCGACGTGCTGCTGCACATCGCGATCGCCGCCGACCGCGTCTCGGCCGGCCGTGCCCTCGACACCCCGCAGTCGGGAGCCTCGGAGGAGATCCCGAAGCTGGGCGGCGTGATCACGCAGCTCGCCGCAGAGCACTTCGGCGTCGCTCTCGGCGAGGGCGACAGCGCGCATCTCGCCACGCTCGTGCTGACCAGGGCGATCGCGCCAGGGCAGAGCGCCGGGCACGATGCCGCCCGCAGCGGGGTCGATCAGGCGGTCGAGGCCGCCGTCCGCGCGGAGATCGTCCAGGCTGCGGCGGACTATCAGGTGGATCTCGTCGATGAGGCGTTCATCCTGCGGCTGGCGCTGCACGTGCAGAATCTGCTGCGCCGAGCCGAGGAGCAGGCCTGGACGCGCAACCCGCTCACGAGGTCGCTGAAGTCGTCGTACCCCATGATCTTCGAAGTGGCGGTGTCGATCGCGAGCGGCCTGCATGACCGGCTGGGCGCTCCGATCCACGACGACGAGATCGCCTACATCGCGATGCACATCGGCGGGAGGCTGGAGCGCAGCCGCAAGGCCGAGTCGATCCTCACGGCGACGATCGTCTGCCCCGGCTACTACGAGCTGCACGAGCTGCTGCGCTCGAGCGTCGATCGCTCGCTCGGCTCATCGGTGGAGGTCACCAGCGTCGTCACGAGCGTGGATCCCGACTGGGAGGCGATCGACACCGACCTCGTGCTGAGCACGATCGAACCAGGTGCCAATGGCGACCGCTATGTGCGCATCCAGCCGTTCCTCACCGACGCCGACGTCGAGCGCGTGTCGCAGGCGGCGGCCCGCATGCGTCGCGCGCGCCGGCTCACCCGTCTGCGCGAGGAGCTGTCGCGCTACTTCGTGGCTGATGCGTTCGTTCGCCCACTGCCGGATGAGGGGGAGGATGCCGTCATCCGCCGTCTCGGCGGACTGCTCGTGGATACCGGTCTCATCGCCGGCGACTACGTGGAGAACACGATCGTCAGGGAGCGGATGTCATCGACCGCGTTCACGGACGCGCTGGCCGTTCCGCACGCGCTGCAGATGACGGCTCAGCGCACGGCTATCGCGATCGGCGTGGCCGACGGTTCGGTCGCGTGGGGAGAAGGGCGTGTGCAGGTCGTGGCGCTCGCCGCGTTCAGCGAGAGCGACCGCACCGCGTTCCAGACGGTGTTCGAGCAGCTCGTCGAGGTCTTCAGCGAACGCGAGAGCGTGCAGCGGATCGTCCGCCGTGGCACGTCGTTCGAGGCGTTCCTGGATGAGCTCGTCGCCGTGATCGACGGCTGAGCATCATCTCAGTCCTGCCTCGCGAGCACCTCGGTCAGCGCATCCAGCACGCTCGCGGCTCCTGCCGACTCCGCCGTGGACAGCACGACCTCATCGCCCTGTCTGAGAGCGAGGTCCATCACGGCCAGCACGCTGCTGAGATCCACCTGCGTACCGGTCGCGGTCCGCAGCGTGATCGAGTCGCGATGCGCCTGCGCAAGGCGAACGAGTTCGGCGACGGGACGGGCGTGCACACCGTTGTGCGCCCTGATGATCACATGTCGGGTCGGCATACAGCGATGCTAGCTTCGCTCCTCGAGCAGCGCGCGCACACCCGCCTCGAGATCTGCGACCGCCGCGCGGGAGCCGTCGGCCGTATCGGCCCGTGCGTCGATGTACACCTTGAGCTTCGGCTCGGTGCCGCTCGGGCGCACGATCACGCGCGAGCCGTCTGCGAGCCGGTAGCGCAGCACATCGCCGGAGGGCTGTCCCTCTGACGCCTGCATGAGGTCCTCGGCGGAGTCGATCGCCGTGCTGCCGATGCGCGCCGGCGGCAACGTGCGCAGAGCGAGCATGATCCTGTCGATGATCGAGAGGTCATCGACGCGCACGGAGACCTGACCGCTGGCGAAATGGCCGTACGTCTCGCCGAGTTCCGCGACGAGCGTGGCCAGAGTCTCGCCCCTCTCTTCTGCCTCGGCGGCAAGACCGAGCACGGCGATCGCCGCGGAGATGCCGTCCTTGTCGCGTACCTTCTCCGGGTTCACCAGGTATCCGAGCGCCTCCTCGAAGCCGAACACCATTCCCGGTGCTCGCGAGATCCATTTGAAGCCGGTCAGCGTCTCGTGGAAGTCGAGTCCGTGATGTGCGGCGATCGCGCCGAGGCCGGGGGATGAGACCAGCGAGCAGGCCAGCGAGGCCCCTGGTATGCCCTCCGCGGCACGCGCGGCGCGAGCTCCCAGGAGCAGTCCGACCTCGTTGCCGCTCAGCCGACGCCAGCCGCCCTCGGCGGAGTCGTCGGGGATCGCGACGGCGAGGCGGTCGGCGTCAGGGTCGTTCGCGATGATGAAGTCGGCGCGGGTGCGTCTGGCCGCGGCGAATGCGAGGTCCATCGCCCCCGGCTCTTCGGGGTTCGGGAACGACACGGTGCGGAACGTGGGGTCGGGACGCAGTTGTTCGCGTACGGTCGTCGGCTGCGGATAGCCGGCCGTGCGCAGGATGCGGGAGAAGGTCTCCCAGCCCACGCCGTGCATCGCCGTGTAGACCCAGTTGAAGCCCTTCGCCGACGCCGGCGCGGGAGCCACGGCGGCCGTATCGCGGATGTAGGCGGAGACGACGTCTTCGGCGGCCGTCTCGTACGAGCTCGAACGCGGCAGTCGGGAGATGTCGCCGGCATCCGCCACCCGCTGGATGTGGGCGGCGATCTCGGCGTCTGCGGGGGCCACGATCTGGGAGCCGGCATCCGCGCCGCCGAGATACACCTTGTAGCCGTTGTCGTCCGGCGGATTGTGGCTCGCGGTCACCATGACACCGGCATCCGCGCCGAAGTGGCGCACAGCGAATGCGAGCACCGGCGTCGGCAGCAGGCGAGGCAGCAGAATCGTGCGAAGTCCAGCGCCGGCGAACAACTCGGCGGAGTCATGGGCGAACCGCCGGGAGTTGCGGCGTCCGTCGTAGCCGACCACGACGGAGGGGGTGCCCTGCACCCGCTCGCGCAGATACGACGCGAAGCCGGCGGCGGCCTGAGCGATCAGCACGCGGTTCATCCGGTTGCTGCCGGCGCCGAGTGCGCCACGCAGGCCGGCGGTGCCGAACGCGAGGCGCGCGCCGAAGCGGTCTTCCAGATCGGCGATCGCCGCGGCATCGCCCGAGGCTGCCCTTGTGACGATTGCGGCGAGCTCGTCCCTGGTCGCGGCATCCGGATCCTGGCGCAGCCACGCACGCGCCTGAGCCAATCGCGCCTCGGTCTGCTCGCTCACAGCGCCTCCACTACGCGGGCCAGCAGCGCCGAGATCACGGGCTCTGCCTCGCGGCCGGCCTCGATGACCTCGGTGTGACTGAGCGGCGTCTTCTGGATGCCGGCGGCGAGGTTCGTGATCAGCGAGAAGCCCAGAATCTCCATGCCGGCCTCACGGGCAGCGATCGCCTCGAGAGCCGTCGACATGCCGACGATGTTCCCGCCGATGACCTTCGCCATCTGCACTTCGGCCGGCGTCTCGTAGTGCGGTCCGCGGAACTGCGTGTAGACGCCCTCATCCAGTGACGGGTCGATCGTGCGTGCGATGTCGCGCAGTCGCGGCGAGTACAGGTCGGTCAGGTCCACGAAGTTCGCACCTTCCAGCGGAGAGTCCGCAGTCAGGTTGATATGGTCGCTGATGAGCACGGGCTGGCCGGGCTTCCACGTCTCGCGGATACCGCCGGCGCCGTTGGTCAGCACCATGATCGCAGCCCCTGCGGCGGCGGCGGTGCGGACGCTGTGGACGACGCGTCGGACGCCGTGGCCCTCGTAATAGTGCGTGCGGGCGCCGATGACGAGCACGTGCTTGCCGCCGGGCGTGCGGATGCTGCGCAGAGTGCCGACGTGGCCCTCGAGAGCAGGCTTGGAGAAGCCGGTGACCTCGGTGGCCGGGATCGTGGCGACGGTCTCGCCGAGCAGGTCGGCGGCTTTGCCCCAGCCGCTTCCGAGGGTGAGGGCGATGTCGTGCTTCTCGACGCCGCTGAGCCGCGCGATGTCCGCGGCGGCGAGGGCTGCGACCTCGAACGGGTCGGTGTTCGGGTCGTCGAGAGGGTTGTCGTGAATGTCGGTCATGGATCCACTCTAAGAGTGGTGACGGCAACGCACTCAGGATTGCGGAAGAATGGGAGTCATGTCTTCCACTCCTTTCGAGCGCACTCAGCGGGTTGCCGTCCTCGGCGGCGGTCCCGGCGGCTACGAAGCGGCGCTCGCCGCCGCCCAGCTCGGAGCCGAGGTGACGCTGGTCGAGCGCGTCGGAGTCGGCGGATCCGCCGTACTCACAGATGTCGTGCCGTCGAAGAGCCTGATCGCCACGGCCGATGCAGCGGTCGCGATCTCCGAGGCGAGCGATCTCGGAGTGCAGTTCTACGCGAAGGGGGCGGCGGGGAAGCCGCTCAAGCCCGAGATCGCGATCAACCTCGCCGCGGTCAACAAGCGTCTGCTGGCGCTCGCGGGGCAGCAGTCGGAGGACATGCGCGAGACGCTGCTCGAGGCGGGTGTCCGCATCCTCTCCGGTCACGGGCGTCTCGAGGGCCCGAACGCCATCGTGGTCGCCACCGGACCGGGCGGCACCGATTTCGACCGCGTCGAAGCCGACACCATCATCGTGTCGGTCGGCGCATCGCCGCGCGAGCTCGACAGCGCGAAGCCGGACGGCAAGCGCATCCTGACCTGGACGCAGCTGTACGACATGAAGGCGCTGCCCGAGCACCTCATCGTGGTCGGCTCGGGTGTCACCGGCGCCGAGTTCGCCTCGGCGTACATGAACCTCGGCGCGAAGGTGACGCTCGTCTCCAGTCGCGATCAGGTGCTGCCGGGCGAGGACAAGGACGCAGCCCACGTGCTGGAGAAGGTCTTCAAGCGGGGTGGCATGACCGTGCTGTCCAAGTCGCGCGCCGACAAGGTGGAGCGTACGGACACCGGCGTGCTCGTGACGCTCTCCGACGGTCGCACCGTCGAGGGCAGCCACTGCCTGATGGCGGTGGGATCGATTCCGAACACCGCGGGGATCGGCCTGGAGGAGGCGGGGGTCGAACTCACCGAGTCCGGCCACGTGCGCGTCAACCGCGTCGCCCGCGCCTCAGTGCCGAACATCTACGCGGTCGGCGACTGCACGAACTTCATGCCGCTCGCATCCGTCGCCTCCATGCAGGGGCGCACCGCGGTGTTCCACGCGCTCGGCGACATCGTCATCCCGCTCGAGAAGATCAAGGTCACCTCGAACATCTTCACGGCCCCCGAGATCGCCACGGTCGGCTGGGGCGAGAAGGACGTCGAAGACGGTGTCGCCGACGGGCTCGTCTACAAGCTGCCGCTGGCAGCGAACCCGCGCGCCAAGATGATGGGCATCAAGGACGGCTTCGTGAAGATCATCGCACGCAAGGGCTCTGGCACGGTCATCGGCGGTGTGATCGTGGCGCCGAAGGCGTCGGAGTTGATCTACCCGATCGCCGTCGCCGTCGAGCGTCGCCTCACGGTCGACCAGGTCTCACGTGTGTTCGCCGCGTACCCGTCGCTGTCGAGCAGCATCACAGATGCGTCGCGCGCGATGCACCTGGTGAACATCAGCTGACGTCGGCTCCGCCCGGCTACCGGTTCCACGCGGCTAGGAGATCAGCAGCAGCTGATGTCCTGACGAGACAGTCGCGCCGGCGGTCGCGTTGATGCCGCCGATGACGCCGTCCTTGTGCGCCTGCAGTGGCTGCTCCATCTTCATCGCCTCGAGCACGACCACCAGGTCGCCCTTGACGACCTGCTGGCCCTCTTCGACGGCGATTTTGATGACCGTGGCCTGCATGGGCGACTTCACAGCGTCGCCGGAGGCCCCGGCGGAGACCGACGTGGTGTGGCTGCGCCTGGACGGCGGCACGGCGGCCGGGCGGCCGGAGACACCGGAGGCGACGGCGACGCGATCGGGCAGGCTGACCTCGAGACGCTTGCCTGCGACCTCGACGACCACGGTGTGGCGGCTCTCGGCCGGTGCCGGAGCATCCAGCTCGCCATCCCAGGCCGGGATGTCGTTGTCGAACTCGGTCTCGATCCAGCGCGTGAAGATGCCGAACGTGCCGTCCTCGGCGGTGAACGCGGGATCGCGCACGACCTTGCGGTGGAACGGAAGCACGGTCGGGAGCCCGGCGACCTCGAACTCGTCGAGAGCGCGGCGGGCGCGCTCCAGCGCCTCGGCGCGGTCGCGACCGGTGACGATGATCTTCGCGAGCAGCGAGTCGAACGCTCCCGAGACGGCGTCGCCGGCTGTGACACCTGAGTCGAGGCGGATGCCTGGTCCGCCGAACGTCTTGAAGACGTGGATCGGACCGGGCTGGGGGAGGAACCCGCGACCGGGGTCCTCGCCGTTGATGCGGAACTCGAAGGAGTGGCCGTTCGGAGTCGGGTCGTCGTAGTCGATCGTCCCGCCGGCGGCGATGCGGAACTGCTCGCGCACCAGGTCGATGCCGGTGACCTCTTCGGAGACAGGGTGCTCGACCTGCAGTCGGGTGTTCACCTCGAGGAACGACACGGTGCCGTCGGCGCCGATGAGGAACTCGCAGGTGCCGGCTCCGACGTAGCCGACCTCTCGCAGGATCGCCTTGGAGGACTCGTACAGCTGGCGGTTCTGCTCCTCGGTGAGGAAGGGCGCCGGTGCTTCTTCGACGAGCTTCTGGTGGCGGCGCTGCAGCGAGCAGTCGCGGGTGGAGATCACGACGACGTTGCCCTCGGCATCCGCCAGGCACTGCGTCTCGACGTGCCTGGGCTTGTCGAGGTACTTCTCGACGAAGCACTCGCCGCGACCGAAGGCCGCGACCGCCTCGCGGGTGGCCGATTCGAAGAGTTCGGCTACCTCGTCGAGTTCGCGGGCGACCTTGAGTCCTCGTCCGCCTCCGCCGTAGGCGGCCTTGATGGCGATCGGGAGGCCGAATTCCTTCGCGAACGCGACGACCTCGTCTGCGGACTCGACCGGCCCTGGTGTGCCCGGTGCGAGTGGGGCGCCCACCTTCTCGGCGACGTGGCGTGCGGTGACCTTGTCTCCGAGTGACTCGATCGCCTCGGGCGACGGACCGATCCAGATCATGCCTGCGCCGATCACAGCACGTGCGAACTCGGCGTTCTCGGCCAGGAAGCCGTAGCCGGGGTGGACGGCGTCGGCACCGGCACGACGAGCGACGGAGAGGATCTTGTCGATCTGGAGGTACGTGGTGGCACTGGTGTCGCCGTCGAGGGAGTACGCCTCGTCCGCGAGGCGGGTGTGCAGGGCATCCCGATCCTGGTCGGCGTAGACGGCGACGGAGCCGATCCCGGAATCACGAGCGGCGCGGATGATGCGTACGGCGATCTCGCCGCGGTTCGCGATGAGGACCTTGGCGATAGCAGGCATGAATGTCAGCCTAGCGAGATCGACCTCGATACTTTTGACGACCCTCCACAAGAAACTCGCCAGAACATGGCGGGATCTCTACGACCACAGGTCCGTCCAGGTGACGCCCAGATCACCCACCAGCCGACGGATCGTCGACAGCGACATGCCCACGACCGTGGAGGGATCGCCGTCGACGCGGGTGATGAACGCTCCGCCGAGGCTGTCGACGGTGAATGCGCCGGCGACATTCAGGGGCTCGCCGGTCGCCACGTATGCAGCTATCTCGTCGTCCGATATGTCTTCGGCGAAGGTGACGGATGCCTCGGCGATGGCGGTGGCTTCCCTCGGCGCCGTGCCCGGAGCGACGCGGAACACCGAGTGCCCCGAGTGCAGGATTCCAGTCGCGCCGCGCATCTCGTGCCACCGGCGCGTCGCTTCCTCCGGCGTGTAGGGCTTGCCGTACACGTGACCGCCCAGCTCGAACATGGAGTCGCCGCCGATCACGATCCCGTCGAAGCCGGGGTCTTCCGTCGCCAGGCGCTGTGCGACGTCGGCCGCCTTGGCGCGGGCGAGCAGCAGCACGAGGTCGGCAGGAGGCAGATCAGCGCCCCGCTCGGCCGCAGCCGCGGCGGCGATGGCATCCTCATTCGTCTCCGGAGAGAGTGTGAGCGGATCGATCCCCGCCTGACGCAGCAGCATGAGACGGGCGGGGGAGGTGGAAGCCAGGCAGACGCGCATGTCCATCACCGTATCCTGGAGGGATGACTTCTTCTGCGGGCCAGACGCTCGACCTCGACATCACCGGCATCGCGCACGGTGGCACCTTCATCGCACGTCACGAAGGTCGCGTGGTGTTCGTCTCGGACGCGATTCCGGGCGAGCGTGTGCGCGCACGCGTCACCGACGGCGCCAAGTCGTCGTTCTGGCGGGCGGAGGCGCTCGAAGTGCTCGAGGAATCGCCGCAGCGTCGTCCGCACGTGTGGAAGGAAGCCGACATCTCGCGTGATCCCGTCGATCGCGCAGGCGGCGCTGACCTCGGTCACATCGATCTGGCGCACCAGCGCACGCTCAAGCGTCAGGTGCTCACCGAGGCGCTCGACAAGTTCGCAGGCTCCGGCCTCGAGGCTCCCGAGATCGCGGCGATCGATGACGGCGACGGTACAGGGTGGCGCACGCGCGTCTCGCTGCATGTGGATGCCGATGGCGTGGTCGGGCCGTTCGCGGCTCGCAGCCACCGGGTGATCCCCGTGCAGTCGCATCCGCTGGCACGTCGCCGCGTGGCGGCCGAGGCGCTCTCGCTCAAGAACGCCAAGCCCGGTCGCATCGACCTCGTACAGGATGCTGACGGCAACGTGCACGTGATCCGTCGCCCGGAGCGGGGCAAGCGCCAGCCCTCGGAGGTCATCAAGGAGCAGGTCGGCGAGCGCACTTTCCGAGTGGATGCCGACGGATTCTGGCAGGTGCATGCGCGCGCCGCCGACACGCTCGACACGGCCGTTCGATCCGTCCTCGAGGGCCGGATCGACCCGGCAAAGACCCATCTCGACCTGTACGGCGGGGTCGGCCTCTTCGCAGCCTCTCTCGCCGAGCTCGGTGCGACAGATCTCGTCACTGTGGAATCGAGCCGCCGCGCCACTGAGCACGCGAAGCACAACCTCGATCCGTTCGACGTCGCCGCCGTCACCGATCGCGTCGACCGCTACCTGAGCGGGCTTCCCTCGGGGATGCAGGCGGGCACCGTCGTCCTTGATCCGCCGCGCGCCGGCGCCGGGCGCGCTGTCGTCGAGGGCGTGCACGCCCTCAGCCCCGACGCGATCGTCTACGTCGCATGCGACCCGGTCGCTCTGGCGCGTGACCTCGGCACGTTCCGCGATCTCGGGTGGAACGTCGAGTCCCTGCAGGGCTTCGACCTGTTCCCGCACTCGCACCATTTCGAGGTCATCGCGCTGCTCAGTCGGTGAGTTCTCAGCAGATCGATAGGGTGGAGCAATGAGCAGGGTCGCATTCATCGATGACCACGAGTCCGTTCGTCTGGGGCTCGAGCTCGCATGCGAACGCGACGGCGCGCAGACGGTCGTGTTCTCAGGCAGCACAGTCGGCTCGTATCTGGGATGGCGTGCTTCCACGGGCTCCGCTCCGGCTGACGTGGTCGTGCTCGATCTGACTCTCGGAGACGGCACCACCGTCACAGAGAATGTGAGGAGCCTGGTCTCCGACGGCGCCAGCGTCGTCATCCACAGCGTCGCCGACCGCCCGGCCGCCGTGCGAGAAGCGCTCGCAGCCGGCGCCGCGGGCGTCGTGAGCAAGTCCTCAGCGCTGGATGACGTGCTCGACGCGATCCGCACCGTCGCACGTGGCGACGCGCTCAACAATGTCGAATGGGCCAGCGCCGTCGAGGGCGACCGGGAGTTCGCAGACGCGCAGTTGTCGGTGCGCGAGCGCGAGGTGCTGCGCCTGTATGCGGCGGGGCTTCCGTTGAAGGTCGTTGCTGAGCGGCTCGGAGTCGCGTACTCCACAGCCAAGGAGAACATCACCCGTGTGCGCGTGAAGTACGTCGAGGTCGGCCGGCAGGCATCGACCAAGATCGACCTGCTGCGCCGCGCGATGGAGGACGGAATCGTGGCGGCCGACGGGGCCTCCAATGCAGGCTGACACCGCCCTCAAGGACGCCTGGAGCCGGATTCCGTCCCTCGGGGCGGCAGAGACGGCGTTCGAGCGCTTCACTGGAAAGCGGATGGAACGCATCCTCGCGACAGTCGTGGCGATCGGCTCCGCCATGCTGGGGACGCAGGCGATGTTCGCAGCCATCGGTACCATGTCGTCCGGGACCTCGCCCGTCCACATCACGTTGCTCGTGATCGTCTACATTCCGCTGATCGCGATGCTGGTGGCGTGCGTCATCGGCCGAGGGGTGCGCGTGGCCTCCGGCTCGTTCGCGGTCGCCTACCTCGTCGCGCTCGCGAGTTGGCCGCTCACCGTCGGGGCAGGTGACCATCGCGCGGTCAACCAGCCGTGGATCTTCTTCCTCGTCAACGTCGGCGTCGCGGCGGCCATGCTCGCCTTCCCGGTGCGGATCCAGATGCTCTGGGCTGTGGCGGTGCCGCTCGTCTACGGCTGTGTGCGCCTAGGTGCGTGGGTCAGATCCTTCCGTTAACGCGCCGGGGTGAATCCGGTGGATAGCGCGGGGTGCTGGGAGAATCGATTCATGACGGTGACTGCCAGCCTGGAGGGTCTGTTCGAGGTCGAGCCGGGTGAGGCGCGGGCGCCGGGATCGGCTGCACCGGCGGGTGCGGGCAAGACGTTCCGTGGGTATGACCAGGGGCAGTGTTTCCTGCTCCCGCCGAGTCTGGATGACTGGCTGGACGAGGATGATGAGGCCCGGTTCATCTCCGAGGTCGTCGAAGAGCTCTTGGATCTGACGCCGGTCTACGCGTCGTACGCGTCCGCCTCGGGTGCGCCTCCGTATGACCCGCGGATGATGTTGAAGCTGCTGCTGTTCGCGTACGCGACGGGCGTGACCTCGTCTCGTGAGTTGGAGCGGCGCTGCAAGCGCGACATCGCCTTCCGGTGGCTGTCGGGCAACCAGGCGCCCGACTACCGGTCGCTGGCCCGGTTTCGTCGGCGTCACCTGGATGCCCTGCCGGGGTTGTTCCTGCAGGTGCTGCGGGTCTGCGCGGAGGCGGGGCTGGTGCGGTTGGGGCGTGTCGCGCTGGATGGCACGAAGCTGGCTGCGAACGCGTCGCGGCATAAGGCGATGAGCTATGACCGGATCGTGCCGAAGATCGATCAGCTCCAAGCCGAGGTCGCTGCGCTGCTCGCCGAGGCGGAGGCGGTCGATGAGGCCGAGGATCAGCAGTTCGGCCAGGACCGGCGCGGGGACGAGGTCGCCCCGGAGCTGGCCCGCCGTGAGGGGCGCCTGGTAAAACTACGTGCCGCGAAGGACGCGATCGAGGCCGACGCCGCCGAGAAGGCGGCAGCCGTAGCGCGGAAGAAGGCCGACGCCGCCGGTCAGCCCCCTGAGCAGGCCGACGCGGCCGTCGCGACTGCAGTGGACACGGCGGCGCCGAAGCCGAAAGCGCAACGCAATTTCACCGATCCTGAGGCGCGGATGATGAAGACGGTCCGCGGCTTCGATTACGCGTTCAACGCGCAGGCCGTTGTCGATGAGGGCCACCAGATCGTGTTGAGCGCCGAGGTCACCCAGCAGGCCACCGATATCCAGCAGTTCGTCCCGATGGCCGAGCAGACCCTACGGAACCTCGATGCGGCAGGAATCGAGCGTTCCCCAGAGGTCGTCCTCGCTGACGCGGGCTACTGCTCGGAAGCCAACCTCGAAGCCGCCGACGATCTGGACGCACAGGTGTTGATCGCGACGGGACGGCAACGTCACGGCGAGAGCTTCCCTACCGCCGGCGCCCCGGACCCGGCCCCAGAGGACGCGAGCCGGCGGGAGCGGATGGCGCACGCGCTGCGCACCGAGCAGGGCCGCACCGACTACGCGCGCCGCAAAGCCATCGTTGAACCCGCGTTCGGGCAGATGAAGACCCGGCAAAACGCCGGACAGCTCCGGCTACGCGGACTCGCCGGCGCCCAAGGCGAATGGCTACTCCACACGATCTGCCACAACCTCCGCAAGCTCCGCGTCGCTACAGCCGCCGGGCTGGCGCCCGCATAGGCCTCCCCAGGGGTCCCGGGGCGTCACAGCACGCACCGACAGTCGCCACGAGCCCCTCGCCGTGCGATCCCGCACGCTCTCACACCGCAACGGCCCGCCCGTTCCCGTTCGCGACCGTCAGCGCGCGATGCCAGAGTCAACGCCGCGCGCCACGCCACCCGATTCTGACCCGCGCACCTAGTGGAGGGCGAGTTCGCCGGATCTGTCTGGACTCTGACGGCATTCGACGTCTCGTTCACGCTGATCCTCGGCATCGTCATCCTGTCGCTGGGATGGATGTTCCGCTCCGTCGCCGCCGGAGTGGACGACGCGCGCGGACGGGCCGTCGCCTCGTATGCCGGGGCGGCCGCTGCTGCCGCCGCCGAGGAGGAGCGTGTCGCGATGGCAGCGCTCATGCATGACAGCGTGCTCGCGGCACTGATCGCCGCCGAGCGTGCGGACAGCGATCGCGCGCGAGACCTCGCCGTCGCCATGGCGCGTGAGGCGCTGACACGGCTCGCCAACACCGAGGCGGCCGTGGCTCAAGAGGGGAGCGACGAGCCGGTCGGTACCGCACAGATCGTGATCGAGCTGCGGCGCGCGCTCTCCGAACGCGGAGCGGACGCGATCGTCGAGGAGCGCGGCGGATCCGGCCTCATACCCGGTCGCGCGGCCCGTGCTCTGGTTCTCGCCGCTCGTCAAGCCGTCGGAAACGCGGTCACCCACGCACACGGACGCGGACTGCATCTCATCGTGGAGGGCCACGGCGACGACGGACTCACGGTGACGGTCATGGACACCGGAGGCGGATTCGACATGGACACGGTCGGCGAGGACCGGCTCGGCATCCGCGCGTCGATCATCGCCAGGATGGCGGGTGTCGCGGGCACGGCCACGATCGACTCCGACGGTGAGGGCACCACTGTGGTGCTGGGTTGGATGCGCGAATGAACCGCTCGGTCCGCAGCGTCGCGACCTCGCTCGCGATAGGTTTCGCCGTGTACTTCGCGGCGCGCGCCGTGTGGTGGACCGTGCAGCCGACTGCTCCGCTGCTGATGGTGGCGGCGATCCTGCTGTATCTCGTCGTCGTGGTGACGACGGTGCTGCTGGAGGCGCCGGCGGGGCCGCAACTGCCACGGTGGTGGGGTGTGGTCGCAGTGGTCGTCGCCGCGGTGATCCCGGCGATGGTGAGCGAATCACTGAGTCCCGCTCACCGGACGGCGCCGTTCGCGACCTGGTACATCGGCGCCGTCGGTCTGCTCGCGGTGGTGTGCATCGTGCGGAGAAGGGCGATCGCGGGCTGGCTGGTGCTCGCTGCGCTCACGGTGTCGTCCGCGGTGTGCATCGGTCCGTTCGTCGCACTCGAACTCGGACTGGTCGGATCGGTGATGTGGACGGTGGTGGCGCAGCTGCTGGTGCTGTTCTGGGATCGTGCCGTGCACGACACCGAGCATCTGGCGGACATCCAGCAGGCGGTGTCGGCGTGGCATGCCACTCAGCTGGTGCGCCAGCGTGAGCGTCGCGTCCGTGTGAAGTACGCGCTGGCGGTCGCCGGTCCCGTGCTGACCAGGACTGTCGCCGCACGTGGCCTGCTCACGGATGAGGATCGTCTGGAGGCGCGGCTCGCCGAGGGGCGGCTGCGCGACGAGCTGCGCGGTGCGAGTCTGCTCAATGACGCTGTGCGCGAGGCTATCCAGCAGGCGCGGTTGCGTGGAGCCGCAGTGACGGTGTTCGACGAGGGCGGGCTGGACGAGCTCGATGAGGATCGTCGGGCTGAGATCCGTGATGAACTCGCGCGCGTCCTGATGAGCGCGGAAGCAGGTCGTGTGATCATCCGCGCTGCTCGAGACCCGCAGACGGCCGTGACCGTCGTCGGACGATCCGGCTCCGGTGATTCCTCGGACGAGGACTCCGTCGGACTGTGGCACGAGATTCCGCGCGAGCGCGAATGAGGTGAGATGGGCGAGGGGCGGCGAAGCCGCCCGCCCCTCGCCAGTTGCGATTCAGTTACCCGAAAACTGACCGCAGATGGTCGATCACCGTCTGCCTACCCTGGAGCAGAGAGACCGACCGAACGCGAAGCGTTGATCCAATTCTGCTGCGGCGCGCACGGCTTGTCTGTAGGTATTTTGGGGGACAAGCGATTTCGGGCCCGACCTCGTCGAACGCGCACGCTCGAGCTCATCGAACGCGCAGCCGTCAGCCCGAGAATCGTCCCCAGGGGATGTCGCGGCGCAGAGGTTCGCGCAGCGGTCGCTGTGTGCGCCGCCACGCCGAGCTGCGAGGTTCTTCGGCGACAGCATCCGCCGACTCGGTCGCATAGGCGTCGCCGACCACAGCCATGAGAGCCGCGAGTTCTTCTTCGTTGGCGGTGCCGCGGATGATCCGCACGTCGGCTGCGCTCTGCGCTGCCGCGCTGTCGCGGGCCGGACTCTCGTCGCCTGAGGGCTGTTGCGATGTGGTCACAGCGGGATGTTCCCGTGCTTCTTCGGCGGCAGTTCGCTGCGCTTGCCGCGCAGTGAGCGCAGTGCCTTGGCGATCGAGACGCGCGTGTTCGCTGGTTCGATGATGCCGTCGATCTCACCGCGCTCCGCAGCGAGGAACGGAGATGTGACGCTGTACGTGTATTCGTTGGCGAGACGGGTGCGTACCGCCTTGACGTCCTCGCCGGCCTCCTCAGCCTTCTTGATCTCACCGCGGTAGAGGATGTTGACGGCTCCCTGGCCGCCCATGACGGCGATCTCGGCTGTGGGCCAAGCGAGGTTGACGTCTGCACCGAGCTGCTTGGAGCCCATCACGATGTATGCGCCGCCGTAGGCCTTGCGGAGGATCACGGTCACCAGCGGCACGGTGGCTTCGGCGTACGCGTAGATGAGCTTCGCGCCGCGACGGATGACGCCGGTCCACTCCTGATCGGTGCCCGGCAGGTAACCGGGCACATCGACGAGTGTGACGATCGGGATCGAGAAGGCGTCGCAGAAACGCACGAATCGGCTGGCCTTCTCGCCGGCTTCGATGTTCAGCGTTCCCGCCATCTGCGAAGGCTGGTTGGCGATGATGCCGACCGAGCGGCCTTCGACGCGGCCGAAGCCGATGAGGATGTTCGGGGCGAACAGCGGCTGCACTTCGAGGAAGTCGTCGTCGATGACGTGGTCGATGACGGTGTGCATGTCGTACGGCTGGTTCGCGGAGTCCGGGATGATCGTGTTCAGCGAGCGATCGGCATCCGTGGTCTCCCACTCGAAGTCGCTCTCATAGCCGGGGATCTCGGCCATGTTGTTGTCGGGGAGGAACCCGAGCAGAGTGCGCGCGTAGTCGATCGCGTCGTCTTCGTCCTCGGCGAGATAGTGCGCCACGCCCGAACGCGTGTTGTGCGTGAGGGCGCCGCCGAGCTCTTCCATCCCGACGTCTTCGCCGGTGACGGTCTTGATGACGTCGGGTCCGGTGACGAACATCTGGCTGGTCTTGTCGACCATGATGACGAAGTCGGTGAGGGCAGGACCATAGACGGCGCCTCCGGCCGCCGGGCCCATGATGATCGAGATCTGCGGGATGACGCCGGACGAGCGCGTGTTCAGTCGGAAGATCTCGCCGTACTTGCTGAGGGCGAGCACGCCTTCCTGGATACGGGCTCCGCCGGAGTCGAGGATGCCGATGACCGGGATGCCGCCCTGAAGGGCGTACTCCATGATCTTGATGATCTTGTCGCCGGAGACCTCGCCGAGCGAGCCGCCGAACGTGGTGAAGTCCTGGGAGTACACGGCGACGGTGCGGCCGTGGATGGTGCCGATGCCGGTCACGACGGAGTCGCCGTACGGGCGGTTGCGATCCATGCCGAACGCGGTCGTGCGGTGGCGTACATACTCGTCGAACTCGACGAAGCTTCCCGGGTCGACGAGCAGTTCGATGCGCTCGCGGGCGGTCATCTTGCCTTTGGAGTGCTGCTTCTCCTTCGCCTTCGTCTCGGCGTCGACCACTGCTTCGCTGTAGCGCGCGCGGAGGTCGGCGATCTTGCCGGCGGTCGTGGAGAGGTCAGGGGTGTCCGTCACGGATTCCACACTAGCGGCGGGGAGCGGGCGGACGTTGGATGCTCACCACAACGGGTCGGCTGATCCTTTGGTGGTGTGGGCCGATCACGATCAAATGAGGGGGAGCGGCTACAAGTGACCGGCAGACACTGATTCGTGTGCGAGATCCGCAGGAGAGTGCTACGCCGTGCTACATGACAACGATCACGCACCGTGAGATGCGCAACAGCAGCGCCGAAGTGTTGCGTCGCGTCGAGGCGGGCGAGACCATCACTGTCACCAACCACGGGCACCCCGTGGCGCGGCTGTCTCCGATGACGAGAACCGTGCTCGAAGAACTCGAACAGCTCGGCCAGGTGAGGCTGGAGACTTTGCTGCTCGCTTCGCTGTCACGGCCGAGGTTGAAGTCTGACGTGACAACGGCGGAGCTCATCTCCGACGTCCGCGGATACGACCGCGGTTACTGACGGTGGCCGCTTACCTCGATACCTCGGCCGCGGCGAAGCTGGTGCTCAGTGAAGAGCATTCTGACGACCTGTTCGACGAGATCATGATCGATCAAGAACGGGTTCTCGTCGCGTCGTGGTTGCTGCATACCGAACTGCACGGCGCGGTCGCAAGACGACGCGGTGAGATCATCACCTATGACGCTGAGCTGGCGGATGCTGCGCGTGGGGCGGGCCTGCGAGTGATGAATCCTGGGGTCTGATCGATCTCAACTCGGGTATCACAGGGCACGCTTATCCACTACGGTATATAAGCCCATTCATGGAAACAACCGTGTCGGGAGTCGCTCGCCCTGATGCTTGAGGGATGAATGCGCCCCGTTCCCGAGCATCCGAGCATGTCGGAATGCTCGTGCGGGAGCTGCGGGCGAAGACGACGATGAGCCGATCGAAGCTCGCCGAGCGTGCAGACATGGACACCAGTCACCTCGCGCGCATCGAAGGCGGCAAGGGCAATCCGACCCTGTTCGTGCTGATCCAGCTCGCCACGGCGCTCGAGGTCAAACCGACGGTGTTCCTCGACGGTCTCAGCGCGGCGGATCTGCCCGACGACGTGAAGCCGTACTCGGAGGCAGACTTCCGTCGTGAACTGCGTCGGCGCGAAGGCGCCTGACAGCCCGCAGCCTCACACCACGAACCGCCACACGTACTCGAGTCCGTCCGTCGGACGGAACCACGCGAGCGTGACCACAGCCTCATCCGGGTCGGCAGCACACAGGCAGAGCTCGATCTCCTCGGCCGGAAGCACCTGACCCCACAACTGCGTGCGCTCGGAAGCAGCCCCGTCATCTCGGAAGACCCGCACGAAATCAGCCGCATCGCGCCCATCGTTGATGACGACCGGATGAGACGCATCCGACCGCACCACCCGCCACGGCACGCGGTACGCAGGAGGGGAGGGCAGCTCGTTCGGATCGATGGGTCTCAGCATGACCGTCACGGTAGGAGCGGCATCCGACGCCTCGAGCCTGCTCAGCAGGCGCCCTCCACGACCGGGGGAGAAGACTCAGACAGTCGGGTCGGTGGAGGGCGAGTCGAGTTCCCCGCGCTTCCGATGCGTGAGATCTCCGACCTTGTGCCCGACCCAGCCCGCGCCCCGTGCCACGGTCCCCGCAGCGCCTGAGACGGCAGCGCCTGCGTAGCGCGCTCCGCGCAGCATCCGGGTCTCGATCTTCTCGGCGCCTGTCACAGGCTCGAGCTCGGCGGGGAGCACAGCGGGCGCCACGCCGAAAGCGCGACGCGATGTCGTGAGAACCCGCCTGCCGAGCAGATTGTTTCCCGCACCGCCGACCACCGCTCCGACCCCGAACGGCAGCGCCTTCCCGATGAACGACGCGCCCCCGGCCGCCGCGAAGTGCTTGATGAACATGGTCTTGAGTCGATCGACGACGGGGCCGACGGCCGCGCGGGGGAGCGACTTCGTCACGAGCTCGCCCCAGTACGACGAGCGGCTCGCGCCGCGACCGGTTACCTGCTTCGCGAGCTGACCGACCAGGTCGACGCCCTCTTTGCCGAGCATCAGCGTCATCACCAGCGCCCGAGCTCGATCGGGATTGTCGATCGCGATTCCGTGCACCTCGGCGAGAGACTGCGCGAACAGCGCCGTCGACTCCACGAATCCGACAGTCTCCACACCCGAGAGAGCCAGCGTGATGCCGGTTCCGATCCCTGGGACGACGGCCGTCGCCCCGACCGCGGCGCCGCCGGTCGTCACAGCCGCGAGATAGCGGCGCTCGAGGATGCGCACGAGCTGGTCGGGCGTGGCGTGCGGATTGCGCAGACGGATGCTGCGGATGTGAGCCAGCACGAGTGGGCGCTGAATCGCGAGCACGCGGTCAAGGCCGCGCACCGCACCAGGATGCTCGTCCGAACCCACGGGTGGGACCCCCTTGTCCCAGGCGGAATCGTCTGGGAGGGAATGGATCTTGTGCACCTTCTTAGCCACAGCACGATCCTAGGTTCGTCGGCAGGGAGAACGCAGAGAGCCGCGCCCTGCAACAGGACGCGGCTCTCTGAACGCGAAGATCAGACGTACAGATTCGCCTGCTCGAGGTCTTCGGCGAAGTCGACCTCGACCGCGTACAGGTCTGAGACGTCCATCGGCTCGAGCAGCAGGCCGTCTTCGGCGATCGCCAGCTCGAGGCCGCCCTCGAAGTACTCCTGGTCGTCGACGCGCGACAGCTGGCGCATGAACGCCTTCTTGTACGTGGACGAGATGTAGTTGATGCCGATCGCCTCGCCGAGACCGCCCTTGACGCTCTTCGACAGCTTGTCGATGAAGCCCTCGGCGGTCACGGTGTACTTGACCTCTTCGTCGCTCACCTTCGAGGTGTTGACGGCCACGAAAGACTGGTCGCGTTCGATGAACTCGATCGCGCGGCCGAGGATGCGCGGGTCGAAGACGACATCGCCGTTCATCCAGAGCACCCCGCTCTTGCCCGTGGCGCCGAGGGCGCGCAGCAGGCTCTTGGAGGTGTTGGTCTCGTCGTAGCGCTCGTTGTGCACGTAGTTCACGTGCGGGAAGGCCTCGATGACCGTCTCTGCGCGGTACCCGACGACGGTGGTGATGCGGGCATCGCTGCCGAATGCGGCACGGATGTTCTCGTGCTGCTGCTGCATGATGGTGCGTCCGTCGCTGAGTTCGGTCAGCGGCTTCGGAAGGGCGCGGCCGAGGCGCGAGCCCATGCCCGCGGCAAGAATGACGGTCTGAAGAGTCACGATTACTCCTAACAAGAAATCTGTGTTCACAGTCGGTTCACCGACCAGACACTTCTTCGTGCCGTGTTCATGTTAGCGATGCCCCCTGGGAACACCCGGACCAGGACATCGCCGTTGCCGTTTCGTGATCGAGTACACACCTGACGCACAGGTCACGCGGCTCGCGATCAGGCGATGACTGAATTGTTTCGCCTGACCCTCGGAAAGTCCAGAGCCGTTGATACCTTAGGACGGTGACTGCTTCTCCAGATGACGGCTCCGATCGCCCGGACGATGTGACGGCAGCCCCCGTCGACGGCTCTGCCAAGAAGCCCCCGGCGAAGACAGCCGCTGCGAAGTCGAAGGCCGCGGCGGCTCGGCCGAGGACGTCGACTGCCAAGACGACCGCCGAAAAGGCCGCCGCCGTGAAATCGGGCGAAGCCAAAGCCGCGGCCGCGAAATCCGCCACCGCACGGACGGCAGCCGCCAAGACAGCCGCCGTGAAGAGCGCTGCCGCGCGCACGGCTGCGAGCAAAACCGCCGCGAAGACCGCCGCAGCGAAGGCCACCACGGCCAGGACTGCCGCGGCCAAGGCCGCCGCAGCGAAGGCCGCCGCAGTGAAGGCCGCCGCTCTCGACGAGTCGACCGCGAGCACAGCATCCCGCACGCCGGCCGCGAAGCGCACGCCCGCCAAGCGCACACCGGCGAAGACCACGACGGCGAAGACCACGCCGGCGAAGAAGCCCACACCGGCGACGTCGCGAACGACGAAGCCACGCGAAGCGAAACCCACGGCTCGTCCCAGACCGGCCGTCGCTGCCGACGACGCCGCGCCGACAGGCGAGGCCATTGCGTCTCCGATCGGCGAGATCGAGATCCCGGCACAGGATGCCGTTGCCGACGACACTCTGTTCGCCGACCTCCTCGCCCTGGATCCGGCGGATGCTGAATCGGGCACCGGAGCTGCGATCGTGGACCCCGTGACGGACGCCACGGTGGTGACACCCGTCGGGCCCGAGCCCGCGGAAGCCGAACCCGAAGAAGTCATGGGTGTCGAGCTCGCGCCGGAGCGAGACACCGAGACTGTGGCCGCTGCCGCTGCCACTGCCGCTGCTGCCGCCGCCGTGGCCGAAGAGACCACCTCGGTGCCGGCATCCGCACCACCCGCTGTCATCCTGCGCGATCTCATCAAGGACTTCGGCGACCAGCGAGCGGTCAACAGCATCGACCTGACCGTTCCCGCCGGTTCGTTCTACGGCATCGTCGGCCCCAACGGTGCGGGCAAGACCACCACGCTGTCGATCCTGGCAGGGCTCCTGCGCGCGACCTCGGGTCAGGTCGTCGTATGCGGCATCGATCAGGCTTCGGACGCGCTGAGCGCCAAGCGACTGATGGGAGTGCTTCCCGACCGGCTGCGGACATTCGACCGTCTGACCGGCCGGCAGCTGCTGCACTACTACGGGCTGCTGCGTGGCTTGGCGGCCGAGGTGATCGAGAAGCGCACGGCAGATCTCGCCCGTGCATTCGATCTCGCGGATGCGCTGAACCGGGTCGTCTCCGACTACTCCGCGGGCATGACCAAGAAGATCATGCTCGCAGGAGCCATGATCCATTCGCCTCGCGTGCTCGTGCTCGATGAACCGTTCGAAGCGGTCGACCCGGTCTCATCAGCCGTGATCCTCGACATCCTGCGCGCGTACGTCGCACACGGCGGCACCGTCATCCTCTCCAGCCACGGCATGGATCTTGTCGAACGCGTCTGCTCCCGCGTCGCGATCATCGTCGGCGGCGAAGTACTCGCCGAGGGGACGATCGACGAAGTGCGCGCAGGACAGACGCTCGAGTCCCGATTCGTCGAGCTCTCCGGCGGCGTCAGCGAGGTGGAGGGCCTCGAATGGTTGCACACGTTCTCCGACTGAGGCTGACGCTGATGCTCGGCTCCCTGCGTGGGGGACGAGCGCTGCGCACCGTATTCGGACTCGCCGCGGTGGTGATCGTCACTGTCGCGGTCTGCATCGCCGTGCTCAGCCTTGCGGATGCGCCCCTCGCGGTGGCACGCACTGTGGTCGTGCTCGGCGGCGCAGCCGTGCTGCTCGGCTTCCTGATCGGGCCGATCCTCACCGGCGCGTCCGACCAGCTCGACCCGCGCCGATTCGGCGTGTTCGGAGTCGACGAGCGGCAGATGCCGTGGATCCTCGCTCTCGCCTCGCTGCTCAGCGTGCCTTCGTTCGCCCTGCTCGCGGTCGGCGCATGCATCGTCGTGCTCGCCGTACAGCTCGGCGCTCCGTGGATCACTGCGGTGCTCGTGTCGCTCATCGGCGTTCTCGCCTCCGCGCTGGCCGCTCGTATCGGGATGGCGCTGAGCGCACTTCTGCTGCCCGAGCGGCGTTCGAGGGAGCTGACCGCTCTCTTCGCCCTCGCTGTGGTCGTGGTGGCCTTCCCCGTCGCAGTGTTCCTCGCTTCGCTGGAATGGGACGGTGCGGTCCCGGGTCCGGTCGCCGTCGTGACGACGATCGTCGGCTTCACCCCCTTCGCAGCGATTCCGGCATTCCCGTTCGCGATCGCCACCGGCGACGTCGTGGGGGCGTGGGTCAGCGGAATCGTCGCGGCCGTGACCGTCGTCGCGGTGTGGCTGACCTGGTCGTGGGTCGTACGCCGACTGCTGACGACGACGGGGCGGCCGGCGGCATCGCGAGAACGCACCGGCCTCGGCTGGTTCGCGCTGCTGCCCAGCACCGCTTTCGGCGCGATCGCGGCGCGAAGCCTGGTGTACTGGCTCCGCGATCGCCGGTACATCGTGAACATCGTCGTCGTGCCCATCGCCGGCATCCTCACGGTGTTCCCTCTGCTCGTCGCAGGCGTGCCGCTGTACATCGCCGCCCTCGTGCCCGTGCCCGTCATGGCGCTGTTCTTCGGCTGGCTCCCGCACAACGACGTCGCCTACGACTCGACCGCGCTGTGGACGCACGTCGCCAGCGGCGTACGCGGGCTTCCGGATCGCCTCGGCCGACTGGTCCCGGTGGCACTCGTGGCGCTCCCGGTGCTCGCGATCGCGATTCCGCTCACGCTCGCCATCATCGAGAGCTGGTATCTGCTGATGCCGATGGTCGGGCTCGCTGCAAGCCTGTTCCTCTCCGGCCTCGGCCTGTCCAGCATCTCGTCCGTCGTATCGCCGTACGCCGTCTCACGCCCCGGAGACAGCCCGTTCCAGCAGCCGCAGCGGTCGGCATCCCGCGGATCCTTCGGCCCGGCCGCTGCGTTCATCGGCACTCTGATCGTCAGCGCTCCCACTCTGTGGCTGTTCGTCATGACAGTCATCACTGATGGCATCTACAACCCCCTGACGTTCTGGATCGGTCTGAGCACCGGCGTGGTCATCCTCGCGCTGGGCGCATTCGCCGGCGGACGGATCTACGACCGCGGCGGAGCGCGTCTCATGGAATTCGTCGAGACCGCCTGAGTGCACGATGCAGGCCCCGCAGCGGGCTCAGGGCGGTTAGACTCACCGCTATGAGTACTCCGCTGGACAGCCCCGATCAGGGCGGCGTGGCAACGCTTGATCGCGAACTGGAAGAACTTCTCAATGAAGAGAACCTCGAGCCGGGCGACCACGAGCGCTTCTCGCACTATGTGAAGAAGGACAAGATCCTCGAGTCGGCGATCTCCGGAAAGCCGGTGCGCGCCCTGTGCGGCAAGAAGTGGACCCCGGGCCGCGACCCGGAGAAGTTCCCGATCTGCCCTACGTGCAAGGAGATCTACGAGTCGATGGTCAACTGACCCTTCGACAGGCTCAGGGATCGGGCTCGGAGGCGCCTCGATCTACTCCGCGTCGACGAAGACCGTCGGGATGGCCGGGTCGGACTTGCTGAGCGCAAGCGCTCGCACCGGCATCTCCTCGCGCACGCGCAGGTGGTGCTCGCGAGCGGATGCCGTGCCCTGCACTCCCTCGTGGGCGTCGTCGATCTCGCCGCCGTCGACGAGCATCACCTGCAGCGAGCGGGAGTCCGGATGCTCCGCGCCGGTGCTGATCGCTTCGAAACCGTCCGACACCACCACGGTCTCCGCCACAGCGACGCCGTCTCGCAGTGTGCGGAAAGTGGCCTTGCGTCCGCCCTTGGACGCCTTGTCGGTCGACGCCTTCGCGACGCCGACCCAGGATCCTGAGGGATCCTGACGGGCGACGAGCTTGTAGACCATGCCTGCCGTCGGGTAGCCGGACCCGGTCACCACCGATGTTCCGACGCCGTAGAAGTCGACCGGTGATGCGGCCAGAGCTGCGATCGCGTACTCGTCGAGATCGCTTGTCACGGTGATCTTCGTCCCGGTCGCGCCGAGTGCGTCGAGTTGAGTGCGTACGGCCGCGGCGACCGTCGGAAGGTCACCGGAGTCGAGCCGCACGCCGCCGAGCCCGGTGCCGGCGACCCGGATGGCGGTCTCGACGCCGGTGCGGATGTCGTAGGTGTCCACGAGCAGGGTGGTGTCGGTGCCGAGGCTCTCGATCTGTGCGCGGAAGGCGTCTTCCTCTGTGTCGTGCAGCAACGTCCACGAATGCGCTGCCGTGCCCATCGTCGGGATGCCCCACTGCCGCCCGGCCTCGAGGTTGCTCGTCGAGCCGAACCCGGCGATGAAGGCCGCACGGGCCGCGGCGACGGCGGACATCTCCGCTGCTCTGCGCGAGCCCATCTCAGCCAACGGTCGCTCACCGGCGGCCATGCTCATGCGCGAGGCGGCGGTCGCGACGGCCGAGTCGTGGTTGAGCACGCTCAACGCGAGGGTCTCCAGCACCACGGCATCAGCGAACGTGCCCTCGACGGTGAGGATGGGGGAGCCGGGGAAGTACAGCTCCCCCTCGCGGTAGCCGTGAACGGAACCGGTGAACCGATAGTTCTCGAGGTACTTCAGCGTCTGGGCATCCACGACTCCGCCGTCGTGCAGGAATCGCAGCTCATCGTCGCCGAAGCGGAAATCGCGCAGCAGCGAGAGAAGGCGTCCTGTGCCGGCCACGACGCCGAATCGCCGCCCACCGGAGAGCCGCCGGGAGAAGAGCTCGAAGACGCTCGGCCGCGCTGCGGTGCCGTCACGCAGTGCTGCGCCCAGCATCGTGAGTTCGTATCGGTCTGTGAGCAGCGCCGTCGACGAGGTCATGCGCTCAGTTTAGTGAGCGTGGCGAGTGCGACGTGGTGGTGGCGCAGGTAGGCTCGATAGTCATGAATGACGCGCCGATCGGAATCTTCGACTCCGGTGTCGGCGGGCTCACGGTGGCTCGCGCGATCCGTGCCCAGTTGCCGAGAGAATCGTTCGTGTACATCGGCGACACCGCTCATTCGCCCTACGGTCCCAAGCCGATCGCCGACGTGCGACGCTACTCGCTCGAAGTGCTCGACACGCTCGTCGATCAGGGCGTGAAGATGCTCGTGATCGCCTGCAACACGGCATCCGCCGCCATGCTGCGCGACGCGCGCGAGCGCTACGACGTCCCCGTCATCGAAGTGATCGGTCCCGCAGTCCGCCGTGCGGTCTCGACCACGCGGAACAACCGCGTCGGCGTCATCGGCACGGTCGGGACGATCGGCTCGCGCGCCTACCAGGACATGCTCGAGGTCAACGAGCGGCTTTCCGTGTTCACCGCCGCATGCCCCCGCTTCGTCGAGTTCGTGGAGTCGGGCATCACCGGCACTGAAGAGGTGCTCGCCGTGGCCGAGGAGTACCTCGCTCCGCTGCGTGATGCCGACGTCGACACACTCGTGCTCGGATGCACGCACTATCCGTTCCTTCGCGGAGCGATCGGCTACGTCATGGGCGACGGCGTCTCTCTCGTCTCCAGCGACGACGAGACGGCCGGCGACGTGTACCGTCAACTCGTGCGCGGCGACCTTCTCGCGCCGCCGGATGCCGTCGCCACTGCCGTGTACGAGGCCACTGGTGAGTCCACCGAGGAGTTCACCGCGCTCGCAAACCGCCTCATGGGCCGCGAGGTGCGCGACGTGCAGCACGTGCAGACCGGTGTGATCACGCTTCCCGACCTCTCCGAACTGGCTGAGGCCGCTCTCTCCAACCCAGAAGGAACTTCATGACCGACATCGTCCGCGCCGACGGCCGCGCAACCGACCAGCTCCGCGAGATCACGATCGAGCGCGGCTGGAGCGCGAATGCCGAGGGCTCAGCGTTGATCAGCTTCGGCGGCACGAAAGTGCTGTGCACAGCATCCTTCACGAACGGCGTGCCGCGCTGGCTGACCGGCAAGGGGAAGGGATGGGTGACCGCCGAGTACGCGATGCTCCCGCGTGCGACGAACAGCCGCAACGACCGTGAGAGCGTCAAGGGCCGTATCGGCGGGCGCACGCATGAGATCTCGCGGCTGATCGGCCGCGCTCTGCGCGCCGTCGTCGACACCAAGGCGCTCGGCGAGAACACGATCGTGATCGACTGCGACGTGCTGCAGGCCGACGGCGGCACCCGCACCGCAGCGATCACCGGCGCATACGTCGCGCTCGCCGACGCGATCGAATGGGGCCGCGAGAAGAAGTTCATCGGCAAGAACGCGAAGCCGCTGCTCGACTCGGTCTCGGCGATCTCGGTCGGGATCATCGACGGCACGCCCATGCTCGATCTGCCATATGTCGAGGACGTGCGTGCGGAGACCGACATGAACATCGTCGTCACCGGTCGCGGTCTGTTCGTCGAGGTGCAGGGCACCGCAGAGGGAGCGCCATTCGACAAGCGCGAACTCGATGCGCTGCTCGAACTCGGCCTCGCCGGCTGCGAGACGCTGAAGGGCCATCAGTTGGAGGCGCTCGGTTCTTCGGAGTCGCAGGCGTGAAGGTCGTCCTCGCCACTCACAACCCGCACAAGATCGCGGAGTTCCAGCAGATCCTCGCGATGACCAGGCCCGACCTCGAGGTCGTCGGCTACGACGGCCCGGAACCGGTCGAAGACGGCGTGACCTTCGCCGAGAACGCCCTGCTCAAGGCCCGCGCCGCGGCTGCGCACACCGGACTGGCTGCGATGGCCGATGATTCGGGCATCTGCGTCGATGTGCTCGGTGGGTCGCCAGGAATCTTCTCGGCGTACTGGGCGGGGCAGAAGAAGGACGCGCAGGCGAATCTCGATCTGCTGCTCGACCAGCTCGCCGACATCGCTGACCCGCATCGTGCCGCGCAGTTCGTGTCGACGATCGCCCTGGTGACGCCGGAGGGCACCGAGCACACGGTCGCCGGTGTCTGGCCCGGTCGCCTGGCGCGCGAGGCTGCCGGTGGCGGCGGATTCGGGTACGACCCGATCTTCATCCCTGACGGCCAGGACGGGCCTGAGCGTTCGGTCGGGGAGTTCTCCGACGAGGAGAAGCAGTCCCAGTCCCACCGGGCGCGCGCCTTCCAGGCGTTGATCCCGCTGCTTCAGGTCCTGTAGCCGGCGCTTGAGGCCATCCCAGAAGGATTTCGCGGGTTTCGCCGGACGGAAACCGGGGAAACTCTTCTGGGAAACATGCCCGGACCGCCGCTACCGCCGCTACCGCCTCATCGTGCTCTCTGTGCTGATCGCCGTCATGATCATCCCGCGGGCGATCTCGCTGCTGCGCGAGGTGTTCTCGGTGCTCGCCGAGTCGGCGCCGAAGAACACGCACGTCAGCGAGATCCGTGACCATCTGCTCCCGTTCGACGGTGTGCGCAGCGTGCACGATGTGCACGTCTGGCAACTCACCCGCGGTGCACCGGTGTTCACCGCGCATGTCAAGGTCGACCCAGCACTGCTCGCGACCGGACGCTCTGATCTGCTTCTCGAAGAGCTGCAGGACTGCCTCACCGACAACTTCGATGTCGCGCACTCGACATTCCAGATCGAATCCGCCGAGGCGGGGGAGTGCGAAGACGCACACGCCTGAGCGGACGCATCAGGACTCCACGACGATCTCGTCGACGGACTTGTCTGGACGCAATCCTCGCCAGCGCGCGTGACGGAGTATTCCGTCGGGCGTCCAGTTCGCGAACTCGACTTCACCGACCAGTCTCGGATGCACCCAGAGTGCATCGCGTGCATCAGATGCCGGAACGCCGGTGATCTCGGCGCTCTTCGTGCGCAGCGGCTCCAACTGTGCCGCCAGATCGCCGAGCATCCGCTCCGTGAAACCGCTGCCGACGCGTCCGACATAGCGCAGCAGCTCGGTCTCAGCATCCGGAATCGCGAGCAGCAGGGAGCCGATCCGGCCCTCCCGGTCGCCCTTGCCAGGGCGGATGCCGGCGATCGCGACCTCCTGCGTGCGGGTGTGCTTGATCTTCAGCCAGGAACCGGAGCGGATGCCGGGGCGGTAGGTGGATCCCGATTCCTTCGCCACCACGCCCTCCAGGTTGAACGCATCGCTGGTCTCCAGCGCAGCATCCAGATCGTCGAACACCGGCGGCACGACGATCGGCGCGTCGACACCGTCCACCAGAGTCTCCAGCAGCGCTCGTCGGTCGCGCAGCGGCATCCCGGTGAGGTCATGCCCGTCGAGTCGTAGAAGATCGAAGAGGTAGTAGGCGACCGGCGTGCGGATCACCTCGCGCTCGACCTCGCGGGCCTTCGTCAGATGCATCCGGCTCTGCAGCCGGCTGAAGCTCGGACGCCCCGAGGAATCGAGCGCGACGATCTCGCCGTCGATGATGGCGTCGTCGACCGCGAGATGGGGAGCACCGTCGGCAGTGAGCTCGGGGTACCTCGCCGTGATCTCCGTGCCGCTGCGAGCGTGCAGCGTCATCCGGCCGTGCGCCCACGTGCCGACCGCTCGAATGCCGTCCCACTTGATCTCGATCCACGGATCGCGCAACGAACGGACCAGGCCCACTGTCCCTGAGTCGGCGAGCATCGGACGAGGGGGAGATCCAGCGGGAGCCTCAGGAACACCCTTCGGCATCGTCCAGCTGACCAGCGCCCCGCCGGCATCCGGTGCCGGGGGTGCCTGCGGCATGGGCTCCGGCGTCTTGGCGGCATCCCGTTTCTCACGGTACGGATCGAGCGGGTCGGAGTTCGAGGCGGCGATCAGGCCGACGAGGGGATCGACCCCGGCGTGGACGCGGTCCATGACCTCGTCGAAGCGCAGCTGGCGCAGGTCGGGGTCGTCGAGTTCGTCCCAGGTGCGGGGAGCCGCCACCGTCGGATGCGCACGTCCGCGCAAGGAGTACGGCGAGATCGTCGTCTTCTTGCCGTTGTTCTGGCTCCAATCGAGGAACACCTTCCCGCCGCGGACCGCCTTCGACATGGTGCTGGTGGCGATGTCGGGGTGATCTGCCTCGATGGCGCGGGCGAGCTCGCGGGCGATCGCCGAGGCCTGGTCGCTCGTCTGCGTGCCGTCCAGATGGCTGTACAGGTGGATGCCCTTGCTGCCGCTCGTGACGGGGACGGGATCCAGGCCTATGTCATGCAGGATGTCCCTGGCGAGTCCGGCGACGTGGGCGCACAGCGGAAGGTCCGCGCCGGGGCCAGGATCGAGGTCCAGCACGAGGCGGTCAGGGCCCTGTCGTTCGCCCGACGCGCTGAATCTCCACTGCGGAACATGCAGCTCGATGCTCGCGACCTGGGCCAGCCACACGAGCGTGGGCAGGTCGTCCGCGATCGGATACTCCTTCTGGCCGCCGGAGTGCTCGATCGGCATCCGGTGCACCCAGCTCGGCGCCCCGGCATCCAGCTGTTTCGCGAAGAACGCATCTGCTGGAGCATCCGCTGTCCCGACGCCCTCCACCCATCGCTTGCGGGTGATCGGCCGACCGGCCAGCAGCGGAAGCATCCGGGGAGCGGCCGCCGTGTAGTAGGCGATCACCTCGCCCTTGGTGGTCCCGGTCTCGGGGTAGAGGACCTTGTCGAGATTCGTGAGGCGCACACGGCGGCCGTCGACATCGACGACCTGCGCACTTGTGGCCATGACGAAAGAGTAACCGCAAGCCCCTGGCATTCGACTGCTTCCGCGGTGTGTACTGGTCACATGAGGTCGATCTGGAAAGGCGCCCTGACGTTCGGGCTCGTGAACGTCCCGGTGAAGGTGTACTCCGCCACCGAGGACCACGACGTCTCGCTGCATCAGGTGCACGATGAGGACGGCGGGCGCATCCGCTACAAGCGCACGTGCGAGGTCTGTGGCGAGGTCGTCGCCTATCAGAACATCGACAGGGCCTATGAGGATGACGGTCAGATGGTCGTCCTCACGAAGGAAGACCTCGACGCGCTGCCCGCAGAGCGCAGCCGTGAGATCGACGTCGTCGAGTTCGTGCCGAGCGGGCAGGTCGATCTGCTCACGCTCGACAAGGCCTACTATCTCGAGCCGGATTCCAAGTCGGCAAAGGCGTACGTGCTGCTGCGCAAGACTCTGGAGCAGACCGACCGCACGGCCATCGTGCGCTTCACCCTCCGCCAGAAGACGCGGCTCGCCGCGCTGCGCGTGCGCGGTGATGTGCTCGTGCTGCAGACGCTGCTGTGGGCCGACGAGGTGCGAGCGGCCGAGTTCGCGTCGCTCGATGAGGACGTGAAGATCTCCAAGAAGGAGCTCGAACTCTCATCGAGCCTCGTCGACAGCTACTCCAGCGACTTCGATCCGGAATCGTTCGTCGACGAGTACCAGAAGGAACTCCGCACGCTGATCGACGCGAAGATCGAGGCGGGTGAGACCTTCGACGTCAAGGAGACCTTCGCCGACGAGGGCGAGGACGAGAAGGGCGGCGAGGTCATCGACCTGATGGAGGCGCTCAAGGCGAGCGTCGAACGCTCACGGGCCAAGAAGAAGGATGCCGGGTGAGGCGCTGCCGCTGACCGGCTAGTGCTTGCCGTCGCCGTCCAGGTCGGGGGCACGGTCGAACACGTCCTTGTCGAGTGTGAGATGTTCGGCCTCTGCGGCGTCGACCGTCGCGTCGCCGCCGGCGGCGAGTTCCTTCTTGATCTTGTAGCGCTCTGAGAAGTAGTGCCACAGAGTGACGACCGCTGTGCCGCCCACGGCGATCAGGAGGATGACGTCGATGTACTCGGTGACCAGATCCCGGATCCAGGGGATGTATGCGATCACGTAGCCGAGCATGGTCAGACCGAAGCCCCACAGAACGGCGCCGATGAGGTTGTAGAGGCTGTAGCGCTTCCAAGGCATATGACCGACACCGGCAGCGACGGGGGTGAACGTGCGCACGATCGGCACGAACCGCGCGAGGATCACGGTCAGGCCGCCGTAGCGCTCGAAGAACGCGTTCGTGCGCTCGACGTTCCTTCTGCTGAACAGGCCCGATTCCTTACGTTCGAACACGGCCGGGCCGCCCTTGTGTCCGATGAGATATCCGACCTCACCTCCGACGAATGCCGCGAGGGCGATGAGCAGCGCCACCAACCAGATGTTCATACCGAAGACGTTGCTGGTGTGGGTCAGCAGGCCCGCGATCACGAGCAGAGTGTCGCCGGGGAGAAGGAAGCCGACCAGAAGTCCGGTCTCGGCGAACACGATGAAGCAGACCACGAGCAGAGCCCATGGACCGGCTGCTCCGATGATGACGGCAGGATCGAGCCAAGGAATGAGTGAGATCTGATTCATGGTGTCCCGTCGAGCGGTTCGTGCGGAGGTCAATCGAACGTGCTGTGCGGAAGGTGGGACTTGAACCCACACGCCCTGGGGCACAGGAACCTAAATCCTGCGTGTCTACCAATTCCACCACTCCCGCGCGTGGTCAAGTCTAGCCAGTGCGTCGGCCGCGATCACCGGGGGATATCCGGAGTGAATGCCGAGGGTTCTTCGTCTGCGTGGCACCGCTTGTGGATAACTTTCGAGGTCGTCGGCGGATTCTTGCGAGGATGCCGGTGTGAGCCAGAGCACCCTCGTCGTCGCCGAGCGTGTGCGTCGGCGTCTGCGCGCGGAGAGGACTGATCCCTCGCTCTCGCCGGAGGAGGCCAGGCGCATCGCGCAGGCCGAGGTGCGACGGCACAACGACCTCGCGTTGTCGCGTGGCGAAGAGACGATCGACGACGAGATCGCCTGCGTGCGCGACGTGCTCGCCTCTGTCAGCGGTTTCGGGCCCCTTCAACCGCTCCTCGATGATCCCGAGATCGAGGAGATCTGGTTGAACGGGCCCGATCGTGTCTTCGTCGCGCGAGAGGGCGTCTCGGAGCGGATCAGCCTGCGGCTCACGGATGCGATGGTGCGGGATCTCGTCGAGCGGATGCTGCAGGCCACCGGCCGCCGCGTCGACATCAGCCAGCCCTTCGTCGACGCGTCGCTGCCCGACGGCTCGCGATTGCACGTCGCCATCGCCGATGTCGTCCGCGGCTCATGGGCGGTGAACATCAGGAAGTTCCTGCCCCGCTACCGCACCCTGGGGGCGCTGGTCGAGCTGGGGACGCTCCCTGCGGAAGTCGCGGAGATGCTGAACAGAGCGATGCGCGACGGCCTCAGCGTGATCGTGTCTGGTGCGACTCACGCAGGCAAGACCACCCTGCTCGGCGCGCTGCTCGCGGCCTGCGCCGACAACCAGCGCATCATCACGGTCGAGGAGACATTCGAACTCGCAGTGGACGGGCCGGACCTCGTCGCGCTGCAGGGCCGCCAGGCGAGCCTCGAGGGCACCGGCGAGATCACCCTGCGCCGCCTCGTGAAAGAAGCTCTGCGCATGCGGCCGGATCGTCTTGTCGTCGGTGAGGTCCGAGATGCGGAAGCGCTCGACCTGGTGCTCGCTCTCAACACGGGAGTACCGGGCGCGGGAACGGTCCATGCGAACTCCGCAGTGGAGGCGCTGGAGAAGCTCACGATCCTGCCACTGCTCGCCGGCCGCAACATCGATCGCTCGTTCATCGCCCCCGCCCTCGCCGCCTCGGTCTCGTTGGTCGTGCACTGCGCGCGGGATGCCGCGGGTGGACGCCGCGTCACCGAGGTGATCGCTCCGACCGGCGAGGTCGTGGAGGGACGCATCATCACCCGCTCGCTCTACCGGGCGGAGCCTCCGGTATGACGTTGCTGGTCGGAGCGATTCTCGCGGCGGGGCTGCTCCTGTCCGCGTCGCCGTGGCTCTGGCCGCAGCGTGAGAAGGATATGCGCCCGGCGACCAGGAGCGGATGGCTCGTTCGCCTGATCGACGAGGCAGGCTACGCCTCCGTGCAGCAGCGCACCGTCGTGGCCATCGTCATCGCGATCGCATTGGCGGCTGCTGCGACCGTCTGGTTGATCACCGGCATCCCGACACTGGCGGTCCTCGCCACGATCGGGGGAGCGTCTGCTCCGATCGCGTTCCTGCGCTCGCGCCGTCTCCGACTGCTGAAGGCCCGCAGACAGCTGTGGCCGGATGTCTGCGATCTCCTCATCGCATCGATCCGCGTCGGGCTGTCCCTACCCGATGCCGTGGCGTCGCTGGCCGAATCGGCACCTGCGATGGTGCGCCCGGCGTTCGTCGTGTTCGCGCGAGATCTCCACTCCACCGGTCGTTTCGAGAGCAGCATCGAGAGGCTGAAGACCTCGCTCGCCGATCCCATCGCCGACCGGATCGTCGAGACCCTGAAGATGGCGAGGCAGGTGGGCGGAACCGAACTCACCGGCGTGCTGCGGGCGTTGTCGTCCTCCGTGCGGGCGGATGCGGCCTTGCGCGGCGAGGTCGAAGCGCGACAGTCGTGGATTCGCGGGGCGGCCGTGCTGGGCGTCGTCGCGCCGTGGATCATTCTCGGGCTGCTGGCGCTGCGCCCGGAGGGAGCACAGGCGTACACGAGCCCTGAAGGTGTGCTCGTGATCTGCGGTGGCGCCGCCGTCTCGGTCGTGGCGTTCCGCATCATGGTGCGTATCGGACGGCTGCCGGAACCCAGGCGGTGGTTCGCATGAGCGGTGTCACCGATGCGGCGATGGCGATCCTGCTCGGCGGAATCCTGGCCGCAGGCATCCTCTGCATCCTGGCAGCCGCGCCGCGGTGGGGCGCCGCTTCACTGACCACGCGCATCGCACCGTATGTGCGGGATGCTGTCGACGATGCCGCGCTGCCGTCCGGGATTCTTCCGAAGGCGGGAGTGCTTCCCCTCCGCACCGGGAGCATGTGGGAGCGGCTGAAGGACATGTTCGCGCGCAGTCTCGGCGGCGGCAATGCGCTGGCTCTGCGGCTCGCCCAGGCGGGGACGGACGAGGCGCCGGCATCATTCCGTGCCCGCCAGCTCGGGTGGGCGGTCACGGGATTCGGCGTCGGCTGCATACTCGTCGTGATCCTCGCATTGACAGGGCGGATGACGCCACCGGCGGCCGTGCTGCCTCTTCTCGTCGCGGCGGCGGGAGCGATCGTCGTCGACGTGCTTCTCTCATCCCGCGTCAAGTCGCGGCTGGGCAGGCTCAGCGACGAGCTGCCGACCACTCTGGAGTTCGTCGCGCTGTGCCTGTCCGCAGGCGAGGGCTTCTTCGACGCGCTGCGCCGTGTCGCCGCGATCGGCTCCGGCGAGCTCACTCAAGAGCTGCGACAGGTCGTGCTCGCCGTCGGAACAGGATCACCGCTGGCGGATGCTCTCGCGGAGATGGCCGCGCGGTTGCGACTGCCGGGCCTGTCGCGCGCGGTCGACCAGGTGATCGCTGCGCTCGAGCACGGCGCCCCGCTCGCCGGCGTGCTGCATTCGCAGGCCGCAGACGCGCGTGAGGACGCGAAACGCGTTCTCATCGAGCAGGCGGGTCGGCGCGAGATCTACATGATGCTGCCGCTGGTCTTCCTGATCCTGCCGCTGAGTGTGCTTTTCGCCGTGTTCCCTGGACTGTTCATCCTGCGACTCGGACTCGGTTGAAACAGAACCCCGAACGATCCACTACGAGAGGACTGATGATGAGAGCAATCGAACGCTGGTGGGCGGCGCTCACCGCCGATGCCGGAGAGCTCGCCGAGGACGAGACCGGGGATGTGCCCGGCTGGGTGCTGGTCACGCTCATGACGGCCGGTCTGGTGGTCCTCATCTGGGCGGTGGCCGGCCCGGCCTTGACCGGGTTGTTCGAGCAGGCGATCTCACGAGTGTCCGGACTCTGACATGCACTGGCGAGAGGCGGCGGCGGACGAGCGCGGGTCGAGCCCGGTCGAGTTCGTTCTCGTCGGCTCGCTGCTCACCGTCCTCACCCTTGCCGTGCTGCAGCTGGGGTTCGCGGTGTACGTGCGCAATGTCGTGCACGATGCCGCCGTCGAAGGCGCGCAGTACGCGGCTCTCGCCGACACCGCGCTCGAGGAGGGGGCGCAGCGCACGCGGCAGTCGATCACCCGCGCTGTCGGTGCGACCTATGCGGAGGACATCGCCGTCGCCGAGAGCGACCGGCTCGGGCATGCGACGGCCGTCGTGACAGTGCGCACCACCCTGCCCATCATCGGCCTGCTCGGCATTCCGTACGCGATGGAGGTGAACGCGGATGCGCCGTTGGAGACACTTGGCGAAGAGTGACGACGGCTCGGCAGCCCTGGAGTTCATCACGGTCGGCGTCATCCTCCTCGTCCCGCTCGCATACCTCGTGATCACTCTCGGCGCGGTGCAGGAGAGCCTTCTCGGTGTCGAGGCCGCGGCGAGACACACCGCCAGGGTGATCGGCCAGGCCGACGACGTCGAGTCAGCGGCGGTCAACGGCGACGCCGTGCTCGCGAGCGTCGTGGACCAATACGGGATGGATGCCGAGAACGTCGAGGTGTCCATGTCGTGCTCCCCGGCAGGAGCCGCGTGCCCCTCGGCCGGCGCGACGGTCATCGTCACGGTGACCACGCGCGTCTCGCTGCCGTTCGTGCCGCCGATCTTCGGCCTCGACAAGGCTGCGAGCATTCCGCTTGAAGCCGCCGCTGCGCAGAAGGTGTCGCGTCTGTGGGGCACCGGATGACGCGGTCTTCGATCTTCGCGGATGACCAGGACGGCAGCATCCTCCCGCTCCTGCTCGGATACGTCGCGCTCGCGATCGCCGTGATCTTCGTCTGCACCTGCGCGACCGATCTGTACATCGCGCAGAAGCGGCTCGATTCCCTCGCGGATGCCGCGGCGCTCGCCGGAGCCGACGGATTCACCCTCGTCGTCGACGGCGACGCGGTGCGTGCCGAGCTGACGGATGCCGGAGTGCAGGAGCAGGCGCTCGCGATCGTCGACGCAGTGGCGGCCGACGCGACTCTCGTCTCGGCATCCGCTCCCGACGGCGTCACCGCACGTGTGACTGTCGCCACCGCCTGGCGCCCGCCCTTGTTCTCACCGTTCGTGCCGGAAGGCGTACCGCTGGAAGCCACGGCGACGAGCCGCACGGCGCTGCGGTAGGCCAGCCGATGGACGTCAGCGATCCGGCCGAGGGCTGAACCGGGGGATCCAGCGGATGAAACCGAGCGCCCCGATCAGTCCCACGACGCCGATCACGCCCGATGCCACGGACAGCGAGGCGATCGCGGTCACCGCGGACACGATCAGCGGGGTGACAGCGCCACCGGCGTCCGTGAGCGTCCGCCACGAGCCGAGGAAAGCCGCCGGTTCCTGCTTCGGTGCGGTGTCGGCGCCGAGCGTCAGCAGAATGCCGCTGGAGAGGCCGTTTCCGACGCCCAGCACGGCCGCCAGCATCCCGAACCACAGCACTGCGGAATCGCCGTCGTGCGTGAACGAGAGCACGAGGAACCCGATGCCCATCAGCACCATCGCCGGCATCGCCGCCCACAGCCTCCCGAAGCGGTCCATGACCTGGCCGCTCGCGTAGAAGAGGGCGAAGTCGATCGCTCCGGAGACACCGACGACCAGCGCGATGGTCTGCGCGTCGAGCCCCAGCGACACGCCCCACAGTGGCAGCACGACCTGCCGTGCCGATCGCACCCCGGACAGGCAAGCGGCAGCCAGCCCCAGTCGCCCGAGCACGCCACGGTACTCCCACATGGTGCGGAAGATCCCGAGACGTTCGGCCGTCGGGATCGAGCCGGTCACCGCCTCTCCGGTGTCCTCCGCGAGAGTGGAGTTCGACCCGATCGACGGCGTCGTCTTCTCCGGATCGGGTCCGAACAGCACCAGCACCACCATGACGATCAGGCAGCCGAGGAAGAACCAGATCGCGGCATGCTCGTTGAACACCTGCAGCAGAGCGGCGGTGACGAACGGGCCGACGAACACGCCGAGGCGGAAGCTGCCGCCTAGCAGCGACAGTGCCCTGGCCCGGAACGCGACCGGCACCCTGGTCGTCATGAACGCGTGCCTGGCGAGTCCGAAGGCCGCAGCGCAGAACCCCAGCAGGAACACGGATGCTGCGAAGATCGCAAGCACCGGAGCGAGCACCATCCCGATGACGGCGCCGATGGAGATCACGCCGGCGATCACCATCGTGAAGCGCTCGCCGATTCGGGCGACCGCCCATCCGGCGGGGAGGTTGCCGCACAGCTGCCCGATCACGAGCGCCGATGCGACCAGCGCGGCCGAGGCGACGTCGGCACCCATGTTCGCGGCGATCACCGGGATCAGCGGGATGACGGCGCCCTCTCCGAGGGCGAACAGGATCGTGGGGAGGTACACCATCGGTCCGAACTGCCTCAGGACCGCTGACGCGCTGCTCACACGGCCACGCTACTCCGCGAAGGCGCCCCCTCAGATCACCGACGATCCACGGTAGGCTGGGGTGTCATGCTCGAACTAGATCTCTCCGCCGAAATTCAGGCGCTCAGGCACACCTTCGGCGATATCAGCGAGGTCGTGGATGTTTCCAGGCTGCGCGAGGACATCGCCCGGCTCAGTGAGGAAGCGGGCGCACCCGACCTCTGGGACGACACCGAGCGCGCCCAGAAGGTGACCAGTGCCCTCAGCCATCGCCAGTCCGAGCTCGCCCGCATCACCGGCATCGCACAGCGCCTCGACGATCTCGAGGTGCTCGTCGAACTCGCCAACGAGATGGGCGATGAGGAATCCGGCCAGGAGGCGCGGGGCGAACTCGCCGCGCTGACCGATGTGATGAACCAACTCGAGGTGCAGACGCTCCTCGATGGCGAGTACGACGACCGCTCGGCGATCATCACGATCCGCTCGGGCGCCGGCGGCGACGACGCCACCGACTTCGCCGAGATGCTCATGCGCATGTATCTGCGCTGGGCGGAGAAGCACAAGTATCCGGCCAAGGTCATGGACACCTCATATGCGGAGGGCGCCGGCATCAAGTCCGCCACCTTCGAGATCACGGCGCCCTATGCCTTCGGCACGCTGTCGGTCGAAGCCGGCACGCACCGCCTCGCGCGCATCAGCCCATTCGGCTCTGCGGACAAGCGCCAGACCAGCTTCGCCGCAGTCGAGGTCATCCCTCTCATGGAGGAGGCCACTGCGGTCGAGATCCCTGAGGGCGACATCCGCGTCGACGTCTTCCGCTCGTCCGGCCCCGGCGGTCAGTCTGTCAACACGACCGACTCGGCCGTGCGCCTGACGCACCTTCCGACCGGCATCGTCGTCTCGATGCAGAACGAGAAGTCGCAGATCCAGAACCGCGCCGCCGCCATGCGCGTGCTGCAGACCCGACTCCTGCTGCTGCAGAAGGAGGAGGAAGCCGCGAAGAAGAAGGAGCTCGCCGGAAACATCACGGCGAGCTGGGGCGATCAGATGCGCTCGTACTTCCTCTATGGCCAGCAGCTGGTCAAGGACCTGCGCACAGGTCAGGAGTCGGGCAACCCCGCCGCCGTGTTCGACGGCGATCTCGACGACTTCATCTCGGCCGGCATCCGCTGGCGCAAGCGCAGAGACGAAGACTGACAGTCAGACGACAGAGCGAGAGACCCACGATGCACGATGTCGTGGGTCTCGTTGCTTCACATCCGTTACTGAAGGTCTGGGGCGCAGACAACGACCGCTTCGGACAGCCCGGTGGCGAACTCCAATGCCCCCGTCGAATCGCCGAAGTCGCCTTCACCAAGCGCGATCGCGGACAGTGTCTCGTCCGACACATCAGGATTGTCGACCAACTCCTGGGCGAGACACGGGATCGTGTCGTTCTCGTAGCCGGTGGCGCCCTGCGCGCCGACGATCACCCGCAGGCCCTCGGCGACCTCGTCCGTGCTCGGGCGATCGCCGGTGGCTCCGGCATCGGCGTCTGACTCGTCATCGGCGTCCGCCGAGATCGACGGCAACGGCGTGGGTGGCGAATATTCGTCGACGGCGGTCACGAACGCGGCGGTGAGGATCACGAAGGCGATGATGGCGCCGACGATCGCGCCGACGACGGAAAGGCAGATGGCGACGATCGGAGCCCACTTCTTCCCGCGGAGGAAGAACGCGATGATCGAGAGGACGAAGGCGGTCGCCAGCAGGAACCAGCCGACGCCGAGGATCGGTGGAATGCACACCGTGATGAAACCGAGCACGGCTGCGCCGAGCGCGATCCAGCCCACGATGGACGGGCCGGATGCCGGGGGAGACGCCGGTGCGGACGAGTAATTCCCCGCGGCGGCCGGATACCCGCCGCCGGTCGGCGCAGGGTATGCGCCCGGAGCAGCGTACGGCGGGGCGGGTACTGCCGGCGTCTCGGGCGCGAAGTTTTCGGTCCACTGCTGACCGTCCCACCAGCGCTGGCGTCCGGATCCGTCGTCGTACCAGCCTGCAGGCGTGCTCATGTCTCTCCTCGATACCGGTGTTCGGCGATGTCCCCGGGTACGCACTGACGCGAACCACTACTGGGACATGCTTATCAGGGATTCCGCTCGCGTTCACATGGGGAGCGCTCTCCGTCTCAGGGGGTGTCGCTCGCGGTGAGCGCGGAACCCGCGCTTAGGCTCGTAAAGCCATGATTCGGTTCGAGAACGTCACCAAGCGCTACCGCGGGACGAAGCGACCGGCCCTCGCCGGGGTCGACTTCGAGATCCAGCGGGGCGAATTCGTCTTCCTCGTCGGTGCGTCGGGGTCGGGGAAGTCCACCTGCCTCCAGCTCATCCTCCGTGAGGAGGTGCCCTCCACGGGACGCGTCGCCGTTCTCGGCCGCGATCTTCGTGCACTGGCGAACCGTAAAGTGCCGTATTTCCGCCGTCACATCGGCTCGGTCTTCCAGGACTTCCGCCTGCTCTCGACCAAGACCGTGTTCCAGAACGTCGCGTTCACCCTGCAGGTGACCGGATCCTCTCGAGGATTCGTCCAGCAGGCCGTGCCGGAGGCGCTCGCACTCGTCGGCCTTGCCGGCAAGGAGAAGCGGATGCCGCACGAGCTGTCCGGTGGTGAGCAGCAGCGCGTCGCCATCGCCCGCGCGCTGGTCAACCGCCCGCAGGTGCTGCTCGCCGACGAGCCGACCGGAAACCTCGACCCCGCGACCTCGGTCGACATCATGCAGCTTCTGGCGCGCATCAACGCCGGCGGCACGACTGTGCTGATGGCCACGCACGAGGCCGCCTTCGTGGATCAGATGCAGCGCCGTGTGATCGAGCTGCGTGACGGCGAGATGGTGCGAGACGAGGTGCACGGCGGTTACGGCGATCGGTCGATGATCCCGCAGCTCGTCCCGGAGCAGGAGCGCGGCGCAGCCGCGACAGCTGCCCTCACCGCTGTGCAGGAGGTGCAGCGCCAGACCGAGTCGCTCGAGCCGCTCACCGCCGAGATGATCGCGTCGATGCGCGCAGCGCGCATCGCTGACGCGGCTCCGGCCGATGCGGCGCCGGCCGATGCGGCGCCGGCGACCGAGGCCAGGCCTGCCGACACGTCTGCGATCGTCCTTCCGGATGTGAACGTGGCGGAGCTCGGAGTGGCCGATCGCCTCGGACTCTCCGACAGCGGCGACGACGAGGAAGTGGGACCGACATCGTGAGAGTGGGTCTGATCCTCACCGAGGCACTCGGGGGCCTGAGGCGCAACATCTCGATGGTGATCTCGGTCGTGCTCGTGACGTTCGTCTCGCTGACGTTCGTCGGCGCGGCGATCCTCATGCAGGGCCAGATCAGCACCATGCGCGCCTACTGGACCGAGCGCGCCCAGGTGTCCGTCTCGATGTGCTCGACGGTCTCGACCGGTGAGAGCTGCCTCGACGGCGCCGCGACACCCGAGCAGGTCGAGCAGGTGCGCGCGGAGCTCGAGGGCGATCCTCTCGCCTCACTCATCGGCGACCTCCGCTTCGAGAACAAGGCCGAGGCCTACGCCAACGTCACCGAGCTGCTCGGTGAGGAGCAGGCGAGCGTTCTCACCGAGGAGCAGATGTCGGAGACGTTCTACGTCACCCTCAAGGACCCAGGTCAATCGCAGGTGATCGTCGAGGCGTTCGCCGGCATCAACGGCGTCGAAGAGGTGCGCGACCAGTTGCAGTACCTCGACCCGCTGTTCTCCGCGCTCACGGTCGCGACCTACATCGCCGTCGGTATCGCCGTCCTCATGCTCATCGCAGCCATTCTGCTGATCGCCACGACGATCCGGCTGTCCGCTTACGCCAGACGCAAGGAGATCGGCATCATGCGCCTGGTCGGCGCGTCGAACCGGTTCATCCAGACCCCGTTCATCCTCGAGGGCGTGTTCGCCGCCTTCATCGGCTCGGTGCTCGCCAGCGCGGCCGTGGTCGCCGGAGTGCACTTCGGTGTCAACGGCTATCTGAAGGGCCGGGTGCCGTTCATCACCACGTGGGTGACGATGCAGGATGCTGCGCTCGTCGTGCCGGTGCTCATCGGCATCGGCGTGATCTTGGCCGCCCTCTCGGCTGGCTTCGCGATACGTCGCTGGCTGCGCACGTAGCATCCGGATGCGCAGGCAGCATCCGCCCGCGACGTCTCGGCATCCGCAGCCGTCGTTGTAGACTGATGGGCTGTCGTGCGTTCGGCGCGGCACGGATCAGGAGAGCATCATGCCCAGGGAACGCGGGGAGAAGGTCGTCGCGACCAATCGTCGCGCACGTCACGACTACACCATCGAGAAGTCGTACGAGGCGGGGATGGTGCTCACCGGCACCGAAGTGAAGTCACTGCGGCAGGGCCGCGCGAACCTCAGCGACGGGTATGCGTTCGTCAAGGGCAACGAGGTGTTCCTCGACTCGGTGCACATCCCCGAGTACTCGCAGGGGCACTGGACGAACCACTCGGCCAAGCGCATCCGCAAGCTGCTGCTGCACCGCGAGGAGATCGAGAAGCTGCAGCACGCGGTGTCCGCCGGCGGCTACACGCTGATCCCGCTCAAGCTCTACTTCTCCGACGGCAGGGCGAAGGTCGAGATCGCCCTCGCGAAGGGCAAGCGCGAGTTCGACAAGCGTCAGACGCTGCGCGAACGCCAGGACACCCGCGAGGCGCAGCGCGCCATGCGCATGCGCAACCGCGTGGGGGAGTAGCCCTACACCTCAGGGGCGAATCCGAACACCGCTCCGAGAAAGCGCAGTTCGCGCTCGAGCGCGTCGATGATCGTCTCCGCGCGCCGGAAACCGTGCCCCTCGCCCGGATACACGACGAATTCGTGCGGGATGCCGCGTGCGGCCAGAGCATCGCGGATCGACTCCGACTGCGCCAGCGGCACGACACGGTCGTCTTCGCCCTGCAGCAGCAGAACAGGCACATCGATCTGTTCCGCGTGCGTGAGCGGAGAGCGATCGATGTAGATATGCTCGGCCGCGGGCAGCGGGCCGACGAGTCCGTCGAGGTAGTACTTCTCGAAGTCGTGCGTGTCCTGGGCGAGAGCGCGCAGATCGGTGACGCCGTAGCGGCTGATGCCTGCGGCGAACACGCCGCCGCGTACGAGTGCGGCGAGCACGGTCCATCCACCTGCCGAGCCGCCCCGGATCGCGATGCGCTTCGGGTCCGCACGCCCTGAGTCCGCGAGTCCGCGCGCCGCGGCGAGCACATCATCGACCTCTGCGATGCCCCACTGGCCGTCGAGACGCTCACGATAGGCGCGGCCGTATCCGGTCGAGCCGCCGTAGTTGACGTCGAGCACGCCGATGCCGCGGCTCGTGTAGAACGCGATGGCTGCGGATGCCGCTCCCGCGACGTGCGCGGTCGGTCCTCCGTGCACGAAGACGATGTACGGCGGGAGTTCGCCCTCGGGCGTCGTGGCATCGGGGTTCGCCGGTGCGTAAGCGAAGGCATGCACCGGGCCGTTCGCGCCGTCGAGGGTGATGCGGGTGGCCGGCGGCATCCAGCGCTCGTCCACTGGCAGGCCGCCGCGTACGCGTTCGACCTCGCCGGAATCCACGTCCACGCACCAGAGGCCTGCGCTCACGCGTGCCCCGCCGCCGGAGAGCAGCACGCGAGTGCCTGACACGTCGTCGATGCTCACGTGCGCGGTGGCGGGAACATCGAGGCGCCTCTCGGAGCCGTCGCGTTCGATCAGCGCGACCTCGTCCGCACCGTTCGTGCGCACGATGACGATACGGCCGTCTGCGAGCGGCTGATACCAGCGGTTTCCGAGCACCCAGAGTCCGTAGCCGGTGTCGGAGTCGGCCGGGGCGATCGGCTCCGGTGCGCCCGCGTCGAGGCCGTGCATCTCCCGGCGATAGAGATTCCAGCGCCCGGTGGGGTCGTCCGCGTATACGAGTTCTGTGTCGCTGATCCACTCCGGCTGCAGCGCCGCGCGTGCGGGTGTGTCGGCGAAGACATCGTCGCCGACCTCCGTGACGCACAGCCTGGCCTCCTGCCACGGCATCCGTCGACCGCTCCACTCGACCCACGCGATGCGGGTCCCGTCGGGGGAGAGCGCGGGGTGTGCGAAGAAGGCGCTGCCCTGGATATGCACACGGATCGCGGCCTCGTCCGAGGTGGCGGATGCGTCGGTCGGGACCTCGACGATCGCCCGCCGGTGCGGCTCCACCGAGAGATTTTCGCGCACGGCCAGCAGGCGCCCGTCCTGTAGGCGGAGCCCGCCGTGGTTCGGTCCGGCGGGCGTCAACGGTTCGGGCTCCTCGCCTGGCAGCATCCGATACACCCGTTGATCGCCGGCATCGACGAAGTACAGGGTGCCGCCTGCGTCCGCTGTCCACGCTCCGCCGCCGTACTCGTGCACCCGCGATCGGGCGCTCCACGGCGCGGGGAGGACCACCTTCCCTGTCGAGCTGCGCACCGAGACACGGCCGCCCTCGGCCGGCACCGATTCGCCCCACCAGATTTCGTCGCCCACGAAGCGGGCGCCATCGATTCGCGGCGCTGATGATGCGATATCGGCGGCGTGGAAGGGAGAGGTCCAGGTTCCGTACGGCTGCATGCTTCGAGCCTATGCGGCTCCGATCGACCGTCGTCGTTCGGAGCCGGCAGCGCTTGCTGTCTGTCAGACCGCGCGGAGCACCGCGACGATCTTGCCGAGCACTACTGCGTCGTCACCGAGGATGGGCTCGAAGGACGAGTTGCGGGGGAGGAGCCACGTGTGTCCGTCGCGCTGGCGGAACGTCTTCACCGTCGCCTCGCCGTCGAGCATGGCCGCGACGATCTCGCCGTTCTCCGCGGTGTTCTGCGTGCGCACGACGACCCAGTCGCCGTCGCAGATGGCGGCGTCGATCATGGACTCGCCTGACACCTTGAGCATGAACAGGTCGCCCTTGCCCACGAGCTGGCGGGGAAGCGGGAAGATCTCCTCGACCTGCTGCTCGGCAGTGATCGGCACGCCGGCGGCGATCTGACCGACGAGCGGCACCATCGCCGCGTCGCCGACGGGAGTGCTGGAGTCCGCCGGGTTCTCACTACTCGTGCCTGGCAGGTCGATGAGCACCTCCATCGCGCGCGTCTTGCCCGGATCGCGGCGCAGGTAGCCGCTCAGCTCGAGCTGACCGAGCTGGTGAGTGACGCTCGAGAGCGACTTGAGCCCGACGGCGTCGCCGATCTCGCGCATGCTCGGCGGATAGCCGTGCCTGGCGATCGAAGTCTGGATGACCTCGAGGATCGCCAGCTGCTTGGGGCTGAGGTTCTTGCGCCGACGGGTGCGCGGAACCTCAGGGCCGGGTGCGGAGATGTCGCTCATGGGTGCTCCTTCGTGCGCGTTCACGGTGCCGATGTTCGCCTGCACGGACCCTCGTCTTCGAATGTCTGTGGTCCGTGATGTGGTGTGGATATCGAAACCGTATCCGAGAAACGCCTCGAAACGGAAGATCTGTTCGAGCGTGTCGGGTGATTCGAAGGACGGGTTTCGAATAAGTCTTGACAGATGTTCGAATTCGAATATACATTCGGTACGTAGCTTCGCATTCCCCGCTCCCGGCCGAGCGGCGAATGCGAACGCTACGCCAAACGGCTCAAAGCCCAGAGGCAACCAGAGGCAGAGGAGAGATCACATGAGCACCATCAGCATCACCGCACCCGCAGTCGTTCCCGTGCGCACCGCGACCGGCGCCGCGACGCGGCTGCGACTGACGACGCGCGGGCGTCGACTGCTGGTCGCTCTCGCGGCGCTCCCACTCGCGGTCGGCATCGGCTTCGCAGCCATCAGCGGTGGCTCGGCACTTGCATCGGGTGACTCGTCCACCCCGGTCAGCTTCGACACCGTGACGGTCATGCCCGGCGACACGCTCTGGGCGATCGCCGAAGATGTCGCCCCCGCCGAAGACCCTCGCACGGTCATCAGTGAGATCCAGAAGCTCAATGCTCTGAACGGTGGCTCCCTGCAGGTCGGGCAGCAGCTCGCGATCCCCGCGGAGTACGCCGACTGATCTCACCGTTAACATGGGGAGGGTGACTGCTTCACTCAGCGACTTACCCCTCCGCGACGATCTTCGCGGTCTCACCCCTTACGGCGCACCGCAGGCCCCGCTGGCCGTGGCGCTGAACGTGAACGAGAACACCCATCCCGTGCCGGATGAAGTCGCGAGCGACATCCTCGACGACATCGCCGTCGCGCTGCGCGACGTGAACCGCTACCCCGATCGCGAGTTCACGACGTTGCGGGAAGGGTTCGCCGACTACCTCGGCCATGGCGTCGACGCCTCGCAGATCTGGGCAGGCAACGGATCGAACGAGGTGCTGCAGCACATCCTGCAGGCCTTCGCAGGGCCGGGTCGCACGGTCTTCGGGTTCGCGCCCACCTACTCGATGTACCCGCTGCTGTCGCAGGGCACCGGTGCGCGCTGGGTGGCCGGCGAACGTCAGCCCGACTACACGCTCACCGCCGAGGACGCGGTGGCTCAGGTCATTGCGTCCGATCCCGACGTGATCATGCTGTGCACGCCGAACAACCCCACCGGAACGCCGCTCGGCCTCGACGTGATCGAGGCCGTCTACGACGCGGCACGTGGTGTCGTGGTCGTCGATGAGGCCTATCAGGAGTTCGCGCCTCGTGACGCGGCATCCGCTCTCACGCTTCTCGAAGGTCGCCCCCGTCTTGCCGTCTCGCGCACGATGAGCAAGGCGTTCGCGTTCGCCGGCGCACGGGTCGGGTATCTCGCCGCCGACCCGGCGTTCATCGACGCTCTTCGACTCGTCAGGCTTCCGTACCACCTCAGCGCCCTCACCCAGGCGGCGGCCGTGGCTGCGCTGCGCAATGCGCCGGCGATGCTCGGCATGGTCGACGAGATCGTCGAGCAGCGCGACCGGATCACCGCGACCCTGGAGGCGCTCGGCTACGAGCCGCACGAATCGTGGTCGAACTTCGTGCTGTTCGGGGGAGTGGCAGATCCGCAGGCGACGTTCCAGGCGCTGTACGAGCGCGGCGTGCTGGTGCGCGACGTGGGCATCGCGAACCACCTGCGGGTCACCGCCGGCACCGAGGCCGAGACCACGGCGTTCCTGGACGCGCTGGCCTCGATATGATCGGCGTCATGAGCGTTTCCCGCACCGCGACCCGAACCCGCAGCACGTCCGAGTCGACGGTCGAGCTCGAGCTGAACCTCGACGGCACGGGCGAGAGCCACATCGACACTTCGGTTCCGTTCTTCGACCACATGCTCACGGCGTTCGCGAAGCACTCGCTCACCGATCTGACCGTGCGTGCCTCCGGCGACACGAACATCGACGCGCACCACACCGTGGAAGACATCTCGATCGTGCTCGGACAGGCGATCCGTGAAGCCCTGGGTGACAAGTCCGGCATCTCCCGCTACGGCGACGCGCTCGTCCCGCTCGATGAGGCGCTCGCGCAGGCGGTCGTCGACATCAGCGGCCGACCGTACCTCGTGCACTCGGGCGAGCCGGCCGGATTCGAACACCACCTCATCGGCGGCCACTTCACCGGCTCACTCGTGCGGCACGTCTTCGAGGCGATCACGTTCGGTGCGGGGCTGACCGTGCACATGCGGGTGCTGGGCGGCCGAGACCCGCACCACATCGCAGAAGCCGAGTTCAAGGCGTTCGCGCGTGCCTTCCGTCAGGCCAAGGCGCTCGACCCCGACGTGGTCGGCATCCCGTCCACCAAGGGAGCACTGTGACGCGCAGGCCCACCGTCGCGGTCTACGACTACGGATCAGGTAACGTCCACTCCGCGGTCAAGGCGTTGATCGCGGCGGGCGCGGATGCGACCCTCACCGGCGACCGCACCGCGGCGCTGGAGGCCGACGGCCTGTTCGTGCCCGGCGTGGGTGCGTTCGCGGCGGTGCGCGAGGCGCTGCACGCCAAGGGCGGCGATGAGATCATCGAACGGCGTCTCGCCGGTGGTCGGCCGGTGCTCGGAGTGTGCGTCGGCATGCAGGTGCTGTTCTCGCACGGTGTCGAGCGCGGACGCGACGTCGAGGGACTCGGCGAATGGCCGGGAACCGTGACGCAACTCGAGGCACCGGTGCTGCCGCACATGGGCTGGAACACCGTCACGCCCGATGAGGGCAGCGTGCTGTTCCGCGGCATCGAGGACGAGCGGTTCTACTTCGTGCACTCCTATGCCGCGCAGAGCTGGGAGCTCGACGTGATCCCACCGTTCCCGCAGCCCGCGCTCACATGGACGACGTACGGCACGCCGTTCCTCGCCGCGGTCGAGAACGGCCCACTCTCGGCGACGCAGTTCCACCCTGAGAAGTCGGGCGACGCCGGTATCCAGTTGCTGCGCAACTGGGTGCAGAGCCTCTGATCCGCGATGCCGCCGCGCAAAGCAACGACATCGTTTTGAACCCTGCGCCGACCCGGGCTACTCTCGGTTGTCGTGCCGCTCACGGCCCATCGATCTCCACCCGAGGATGACATGAACGACTTCGCGTCAATGCCCAAGCTCACCCTTCTCCCGGCTGTCGACGTCGCCGGGGGCAAGGCGGTCCGACTGACACAGGGCGAGGCGGGCAGTGAGACGAACTACGGCGACCCGCTGGATGCCGCAGCGGAATGGGTCGACCAGGGCGCCGAGTGGATTCACCTCGTCGACCTCGATGCCGCCTTCGGACGCGGATCCAACGCTGCCATCCTCCGCAAGGTCATCAAGCAGTTCCGTGGCGTGAACGTGGAACTCTCCGGCGGCATTCGTGACGACGCGAGCCTCGAAGCCGCGCTCGAGACCGGCGCGTCCCGACTCAACCTCGGTACCGCCGCACTCGAGAACCCCGAGTGGGCCGCTGACGTGATCGGTCGCTACGGCGAGGCCGTGGCCGTCGGACTAGACGTGCGAGGAACGACCCTGGCCGCCCGCGGCTGGACGAAGGAGGGCGGCGATCTCTGGGAGGTCCTCGAACGCCTTGAGGACGCCGGATGCAGTCGTTACGTCGTGACCGACGTCACGAAGGACGGCACGCTGCGCGGCCCGAACCTCGACCTGCTGCGTGAAGTCACCGCGCGCACGCCGAAGCCGGTCGTCGCGTCCGGCGGCATCTCGAGCCTGGACGACATCGCCGCACTGCGCGATCTCGTGCACCTCGGTGTCGAGGGCGCGATCGTCGGCAAGGCGCTCTACGCCGGCGCATTCACGCTGGCAGAGGCCCTGGATGTCGCAGGGGACTGACGACGCCTGCGAACACGGGGCTGGTCCAGCCTCTGCAGGAGGTGACTCGGCCGGCGTCCCGTGGGAGGGCCGCAGCTTCGAGTCGAACCCGCATGCGGGCGATGACGGTGCTGCCGATCCTGCGCTGCTCGCCGCTCTGCTGCGCTTCCGCGCGGGGGAGGGCAGTCAGGCCGAGGTCGTGGACGCGTTCCGCTCCGCGCGCGTTCTGATTCCCCTCGTCGCCGAGAAGGGCGAGGAGGGCGTGGCGCCCAGCGGCCTCGCCGTCGACAAGACGCAGGAGCTTTCGATCGTGACGGTCGCGGCTCCCGATGGCCGCACCGTGCAGCCGGTGTTCTCCTCGGTCACCGCGATGCAGAAGTGGGACGGCACCGCGCGACCGATCCCGGTGGAAGCAGTGCGCGCCGCGCTGGCCGCATCGTCCGAGCAGACCGACCTGATCGTGCTGGATCCGACGTCCGACACCGAGTTCGTCATCCGTCGCCCGGCCGTCTGGGCGGTCGCGCAGGGGCAGCGGTGGGAGCCGAGCTTCCTCTCGCCCGAGGTGTTCACGGCCCTTCAGGAGAGCGTCGCGCGCGAGCTCGCCGTGATCGATGTCGCAGTCGACGCGGGCGATCCCGATGCGCGGCTGAGCGGCCCGGAGCTGATCGTCATCCTCGAACTCGTCGACGGTCTCGAGCGCGATGTGCTGGATGCCGTGCTCGAGCGTCTTGCGCAGCGTTGGGCCGCCGACGACCGTATCGCGGTGCTGGCTGACTCCCTGACGGTGAAGCTCCGCCGCTCCGCCTGAGCTCATCCCGCCGCGAGACCGACCTGGCGGCGCGAGACCGACGTGCACAGACTCGGTCTCGTGCGGCAGGCTCGGTCTCGCGGCAATATGCTCGCCTCGTGCGCAGGATGCTGGGGCTAGTTGACCGGTCCGGTCCACTTCTCGCCAGGCCCCTTGCCGATCGGGTCGGGGATGGCGGATGCTTCGCGGAAGGCGAGCTGGAGCGAGCGCAGCCCGTCGCGCAGCGAGCGCGCGTGCATGTCGCTGATCTCGGGTGCGCCGGCCGTGATGAGTCCGGCGAGGGCGTTGATGAGCTTGCGGGCCTCATCGAGGTCGAGCTCTGCCTCTGGGTCGTCTGCGAGGCCAGTCTTCACCGCGGCCGCGCTCATGAGGTGCACGGCGGCCGTGGTGATCACCTCGATGGCGGGCACGTCCGCGATGTCGCGGGTGGCTGCGGATGCCGCATCCTCCTGTTGCTGCCAGCGCTCGTGGCGCTCGTCGTGGCTGTCATCCTGCACCGGAATCGTCACTATGCCTTGCCTTCTGTTAGACTTTGTCGGGCTTCGGAGCGTAACTGCTCCGGAACGAAAGAGGATTCACTTCCCACCCGCGCTTGCCGTTCAAGGCTACCGGGTCTTGCACTCCACCGGCTCACGTCGGCAGATCGGACGAAGTCCGATGTTCAGGGTGCGAAGCCGGCATCTGAACGCCGGTGGGTGGGGGACGATTCCGATTTCGCCCGTGTCGCAGTCAGCGTCGCGGTGGCTTAATCCATCGTCTAAAAGGAGTTCCGCATCAGCGATCCCCGCACCAATGAGCGCATCCGCGTCCCCGAGGTCCGCCTCGTCGGTCCCGCGGGTGAGCAGATCGGCGTCGTCCGCATCGAGGCAGCGTTGCGCCTTGCGCAGGAAGCCGACCTAGACCTCGTCGAGGTCGCCCCAAACTCGAAGCCGCCCGTGGTCAAGATCATGGATTACGGCAAGTTCAAGTACGAGGCCGCGCAGAAGGCGAAGGAAGCTCGTCGCAACCAGGCGAACACGATTCTCAAAGAGGTGCGCTTCCGTCTGAAGATCGAAGCACACGACTACACGACGAAGCTCAAGCGCGCCGAGGGCTTCCTCAAGGCCGGCGACAAGGTCAAGGCCATGATCCTGTTCCGCGGTCGTGAGCAGTCGCGCCCCGAGCAGGGCGTGCGTCTGCTGCGCAAGTTCGCCGAGGACGTCGCCGAGCTCGGCACCGTCGAGTCGAACCCGACGATCGATGGTCGCAACATGGTGATGGTCGTGGCGCCGCTGAAGAACAAGTCGGACGCGAAGGCCGAGCAGAACGCCCAGCGCGACGCACAGCGTGCGGCCAACAAGCAGGCGTCGCATGCGACGCGTGAGACAGCGGATTCGACCGAAGCCGCCGCGGAGTAACACCCGCCCCCAGACTCCCGCAACGCGGGTTGAACCGTCGCCTGAGAAGGCGCCATACGAAGGAAGAGAAGATGCCGAAGCAGAAGACCCACTCGGGTGCTAAGAAGCGCTTCAAGATCACCGGCAGCGGCAAGCTGAAGAAGCAGCAGGCCGGGATGCGCCACAACCTCGAGCACAAGTCGAGTCGTCGCACCCGCCGTCTGAATCAGGACCAGGTGCTCTCGAAGGCTGACACCAAGGTCGCGAAGAAGCTTCTCGGTCGCTGACGCGTCCGATCGCAGGAATAGGAACTCAGGAAAATGGCAAGAGTAAAGCGGGCGGTAAACGCCCACAAGAAGCGTCGCGTCATCCTCGAGCGCGCCTCCGGCTACCGGGGCCAGCGTTCGCGCCTCTACCGCAAGGCCAAGGAGCAGGTCACCCACTCCCTCGTCTACGCGTACCGTGACCGTCGCAAGCGCAAGGGCGACTTCCGCCGCCTCTGGATCCAGCGCATCAACGCCGCTGCACGCCAGAACGGCATCACGTACAACCGCTTCATCCAGGGTCTCGGCCTTGCCGGCGTCCAGGTGGACCGTCGCATGCTCGCCGAGCTCGCGGTGAACGAGCCCGCGACGTTCGTCTCGCTCGTCGAGACGGCCAAGAAGGCACTGCCTTCCGACGTCAACGCTCCGAAGTCGGCTGCGTAAGCACCTTTCAGAAGACGGGCGCCTCCCTTCGGGGAGGCGCCCGTCTTCGTCGTTCGGTGCCGGGCTTGTCAGCGCCCTCGCGATGACCTCCGGCGTCGGGCGCCCCGTGAGACAGCGACGTCGACGATCAATGCGAGCAGAACGGATGCCGGATACACGAGCAGATCGCGCTGTGCGAAGGCCGACCCGAGAACGAGAACGGACGGCGGGAACGCGAGCGCCAAGGTGCGCGGCAGATCGGTGAGCTGCAGGAACTCGATGATCGTGCAGAAGATGATCGCGAGGGCCGCGGGAAGCGTGCGAGAACTCCGCGCCAGCAGGATCGCGAACAGCAGGTACGCGAACACGGCGTACAGGGCGTCGCCTGCGATGTCGCCTGTATCGCCAGAACCGAATCGATGGACCAGCAGACCGGCGACGAGTACGATCACCGCCGCTGCCGTGAGCGCAACCCTGCGTCCGGCGGAGGAGGCTCTGGTGCGATCGGTCACATGAGCACAGTACGAAGCGAACCTGCGCGCAGGCTCGACGCCGGGATGTGTGCGCGGGCCGCGCTGGTGTCTCTAGACTGGGGATCGTGCTGGAGAATCCCCGGTCCCCGCGTGTCCGAGCCGTCGCGAAGCTGACGAAGCGCAGCGCGCGTACCGAGACGGGGCTCTTTCTGCTCGAGGGGCCTCAGGCCGTTCGAGAGGCCCTCGCGTACCGTCCCGAGGCGATCGTCGAATTGTTCGCGACGCCGAACGGGTGGGAGAAGCATCCCGATCTGCGTGCCGCGAGTGCCGCGAACGCCGTCAAGGTCGAGCATGTCACCGAGTACGTGCTCAACGCCATGGCCGACACGGTCACGCCGCAGGGGCTCGTCGCCGTGGTGCGACAGACCCCGACGTCGCTGCGCGACATCTTCGCAGCATCCCCTCGCCTGATCGCGATCTGCGAGGAGGTGCGTGATCCGGGCAATCTCGGCACGATCATCCGTGCCGCGGATGCGGCCGGCGCCGACGCAGTGATCCTCACAGGTCGAACGGTCGATCCTCATAACCCCAAGGTCGTTCGAGCGACGACCGGCTCGCTGTTCCACCTGCCCATATCTGTCGGCGGAGACCTTGAGGACGTGGTCGAACGCGCCCACGCTGCGGGCATCACCGTGCTCGCCGCGGACGTGAAGGGCGATGATCTGCTGCAGGCGCGAGCGGACGGCATTCTTGCGCAACCCACGGCCTGGTTGTTCGGCAATGAGGCCTGGGGGCTCGAGGACTCAGCTCTCGCACTGGCCGATCACGTGCTCAAGCTGCCGATCTTCGGTCGCGCCGAGTCGCTCAATCTCGCCACGGCTGCGAGCGTATGTCTCTACGAAAGTGCCTTCACGCAGCGAGCAGCAGACGGCCGCTGACCGTCGGATCCTGTCTTCCGCCCTGTTACCGGTCGGTTACAACTCGATAACCCGCCGACGCGGATGCTGGTTCCCGTCCGCATGCACTCACTAGTGTGGGGTCATGACCGAGACTGGTACACCCCTCGTCGTGGTGGAGAACGTTCAGAAACACTACGGCGATTTCCAGGCGCTGACCGATATCGACCTCACCGTGAACAAGGGCGAGGTGGTCGTGGTGATCGGGCCGTCCGGGTCCGGCAAGTCGACACTGTGCCGCACGATCAATCGTCTGGAGACGATCACGAGCGGCAGGATCTCGATCGATGGCGAGCCGCTTCCCGCCGAGGGCAAGGGACTGGCCAAGCTCCGTGCCGACGTCGGCATGGTGTTCCAATCCTTCAACCTGTTCGCCCATCTGACGATCCTCGAGAACGTGACCCTCGGGCCGATCAAGGTGCGCGGCCTCAAGAAGGCGGATGCCGACAAGGAGGGCATGGCCCTTCTCGAACGCGTCGGGGTCGCCCAGCAGGCATCCAAGCTTCCTGCCCAGCTCTCCGGAGGTCAGCAGCAGCGTGTCGCGATCGCTCGTGCTCTCGCGATGCGTCCGAAGGTGATGCTCTTCGACGAGCCCACCAGCGCCCTGGACCCCGAGATGATCAACGAAGTGCTCGATGTCATGGTCGGACTCGCGAAGGACGGCATGACGATGATCGTCGTCACCCATGAGATGGGCTTCGCGCGCAAGGCCGCGAACCGCGTCGTCTTCATGGCGGACGGGAAGATCGTCGAAGAGGCGACGCCGGAGGAGTTCTTCACGAAGCCGAAGAGCGATCGCGCCAAGGATTTCCTCTCGAAGCTCCTCACACACTGACCTTTTTTGTACACACAGCACACAAGGAGACGAAAATGCGACGCACACGGACACTGGCAGGGATCGGGATCGCGGCGGTTGCGCTGCTCGCCCTGACCGCCTGCAACAGCGGCAGCCCGGCGACACCCGGTGACGACACCGGTGGCGAAGCGGAAGAGCCCTCGACCTGGTTCGAGGTCGCCTCCGACGTCTCGCTCGAGGGCAGCCCGACGTTCGACGCCATGACCGAACGTGACGGCGTGGTCGTCGGAGTCAAGGAAGACCAGCCGGGCCTCGGCTACCTCGACGTCACGACGGGGGAGCGCACCGGCTTCGACATCGACATCGCACGGTGGATCGCGGCATCCCTCGGCTTCGACGAGGACAAGATCGAGTTCAAGCCGATCGCGTCCGCGAACCGTGAGCAGGCGATCACCAACGGTGACATCGACTACTACGTCGGCACCTACTCGATCACCGACAAGCGCAAGGAGCAGATCAGCTTCGCAGGCCCGTATTTCATCACCGGGCAGGGGCTGCTCGTCACAAGCGACAGCGACATCACCAGCGAAGCAGATCTCACTGCTGACACCACGGTGTGCTCCGCGACCGGGTCCACCCCGATTCAGAACATCCGCGACAACTACCCGGACGTTCCGACTCGCGAGTTCGACCTGTACTCCGCGTGCGTCGAGGCTCTCCTGAACGGTGAGGTCCAGGCCGTCACCACCGACCAGGCGATCCTGATCGGCTATGCCGCGGCAGACCCCGACAATCTCAAGGTCGTCGGAGAGCCCTTCACCGAGGAGCGCTACGGCGTCGGTCTCACCAAGGGAGACGAAGCTCTGCAGGAGCACATCAACACCCTCTTCACCGATGGCGGCGACATCTGGCAGGCGATCTTCGACGCGAACCTCGGTTCGTCCGGGATCACCGTCGAACAGCCCGCAGTCGACTGACTGACTCGGGGGCGGTCCAGTAGGGCCGCCCCCTCTCAATCTTCAGAAGGGGAGGCGGCGTGGACGTCATCTTCGGGAACCTCGACCTATGGGGAGAGGCGATCAGCAACACGCTGCTGATTTTCTTTGGCGGAGGCGTACTCGCCCTCGTGATCGGTGTGATCATCGGGGCTGCGCGTGTATCTCCGGTCCCGATCGCACGCGGAGTGGGGACGCTCTACGTCAACCTCGTCAGGAACACCCCGCTTACGCTGGTCTTCTTCTTCTTCATCTTCGGATACCCGCAACTCGGCCTTCCACGACTCAGCCCCGTCATCCTCGGGATCCTGGCCATCGGCATCTACACGGCCACCTACGTCGCCGAGGTCCTGCGGGCCGGCATCAACACGGTCCCGGTCGGTCAAGCCGAAGCCGCGCGCGCGATCGGCCTCCCATTCGGACAGGTGATGACGCTCGTCGTCCTGCCGCAGGCGTTCCGTTCGGTGGTCCCGCCCATGGTGAGCGTGTTCATCGCACTGCTCAAGAACACGACGGTCGCTGCCGGATTCTCGGTTCTCGAGCTCGGCGCGATCCGCTCCTATCTCAGCGAGCGCGGTGAGAACGCCCTCGTGGTCCTTCTCTGGGTCGCCGTGATCTTCGTCGCCCTCGTCATGCTGCTCAGCTGGCTGCAGCGATATCTCGAGAACAAATGGAGGATCGCGCGATGACTTCCGTCCTTTTTGACGTCCCCGGGCCCAAGGCCGTTCTCCGCAATCGCCTGATCGGAGTCCTCACGGTCGCCGTGGTTCTCGCCGTCATCGCGTTCATCGGCTACCGGTTCTGGGAGTCCGGCCAGTTCGACGCATCGCGCTGGTACATCTTCACCTTCTCCGCGGTATGGGGCCAGATTCTCGAGGCGCTCGGCAACACGCTCGCCGCGTTCGCGCTGGCCGCGGTGCTGAGTCTCGTGCTCGGCTTCGTGCTGGCGATCGGCCGCATGTCCGAACATGCCTGGGTGCGGATCCCTGTGACCGTGATCACCGAGTTCTTCCGTGCCGTCCCTGTCCTCGTCTTCATGATGCTGCTGTACTACGGCCTCCCCACCCTCGGGGTGAAGATGGATCCCTACTGGGCGGTCGTTCTCGCGCTCATGATGTACAACGGCTCCGTGCTCGCCGAGGTGTTGCGTGCCGGTGTCGAGTCACTGCCTCGAGGGCAGAAAGAGGCCGGCTACGCCATCGGGCTGCGCAAGGCAGGGGTCATGCAACTGATTCTGCTGCCGCAGGCGATCAGAGCCATGCTCCCCGTGATCGTCGCTCAGCTCGTGGTGACGATGAAGGACACCGCGCTCGGATTCATCATCACCTACCCCGAGCTGCTGTACTACGCGAAACTGCTCAGCTCGCAGCAGGGACGACCGATCCTGCAGTCGGCGTTCATCATCGGCGGCATCTACATCGTGATGTGTCTCATCCTGTCCGGCATCGCGAAGTACCTCGAGATCCGCACCCGCCACTCGCCGAAGCTGCAGGCGCTCGCCGCTGACAATGCGGCGGTGATGCACGAGGGCACTGACACCGAGATCATCGTGGCGCAGAAGGGCGCCGGAAAGTTCGACGGGACGAGCACGGGGCCCGGAGCCTGACGGGAGAGGGAGCCGCGCGCCGGTAGACTCGTGTCTCGTGTCAGACGCTCCAGAAATCACGCCCGAGGCGGTGGAATCCGCCGTCGCCGCCGCGCTCGAGGCGATCGGTGCCGCTGCCGATACCGCAGAGCTGAAAGCCGCGCGAACCGCGCACGTCGCCGAAGGATCGCCGCTGGCAGTCCTGAACGCGTCGATGCGCCAGGTCGCGCCCGAGCACAAGGCCGCATTCGGCAAGCTCGTCGGACAGGGCCGCGGCCAGGTCACCAAGGCACTCGCCGCGCGTGAGGCCGAGCTCGCCGAGGCCGAGACCGCAGCGCGACTCGAGGCTGAGCGTGTCGACATCACGGCCGTGTCCTCTCGTACGCGCGTCGGTGCTCGGCATCCGCTCTCGCAGCTCCAGGACGACGTCTCCGACATCTTCGTCGGCATGGGGTGGGAGATCGCCGAAGGCCCTGAACTCGAGCACGAATGGTTCAACTTCGACGCGCTGAACTTCGACGTCGATCACCCCGCGCGTCAGATGCAGGACACATTCTTCGTCGATCCCGTCGATCGCCACCTGGTCATGCGCACGCACACGAGTCCCGTGCAGGTGCGCTCGATGCTCGACCGCGACGTGCCGATCTATGTGCTGTGCCCAGGGCGCGTGTACCGAACTGACGAGTTCGACGCCACGCACCTGCCGGTGTTCACCCAGTTCGAGGGCCTCGTCGTCGACAAGGGCATCACGATGGCGCACCTCAAAGGCACCCTCGACCACTTCGCGAAGCTCCTCTTCGGCCCCGAGGCCAAGACGCGCTTCCGTACCAACTACTTCCCATTCACCGAGCCTTCAGCCGAACTCGACCTGTGGCACCCGACCTTCAAGGGCGGCGCGCGTTGGATCGAGTGGGGCGGATGCGGCATGATCAACCCGAACGTGCTGCGCGCGGCGGGCATCGATCCCGACGTGTACAGCGGCTTCGCCTTCGGGATGGGAATCGAGCGCGGGCTGATGTTCCGCAGCGACGTGCAGGACATGCGCGACATGGCAGAGGGCGATGTGCGCTTCAGTGAGCAGTTCGGGATGGTGGTGTGATGCGCGTCCCGCTTTCGTGGTTGCGTGAGTACGTCGATGTGGCGCCGGATGCCACGGCAGAGGACATCCTCGAGTCGTTGGTGACCGTCGGTTTCGAAGAAGAGGAGATCCACCGCTTCGAGATCTCCGGTCCTGTCGTCGTCGGGCAGGTGCTGTCCTTCGAGGCCGAACCGCAGTCCAACGGCAAGACGATCCGCTGGTGCCAGGTCGATGTCGGCACTTCGACAGGGTCAGGGACCGAGATCGCCGCCAGCGGCGATCGAGACATTCGAGGCATCGTCTGCGGCGCGAGCAACTTCGCCGTCGGAGACAAGGTCGTGGTGACGCTGCCGGGTGCTGTGCTGCCAGGCCCGTTCCCGATCGCCGCGCGCAAGACCTATGGTCATGTGTCCGACGGCATGATCGCGTCGGCGCGTGAGCTCGGCCTGGGCGATGAGCACGACGGCATCCTGATCCTGTCCTCGCTCGGCATCGACGCGCCGGTCGGTGCGGATGCGATCGCCCTGCTGGGCCTTGATGACGTCGCCGTCGAGATCAACGTCACCCCCGACCGCGGGTATGCCTTCTCGATCCGCGGCGTGGCCCGCGAGTACGCGCACGCTACCGGCGCAGACTTCCGCGACCCTGCGGAGCACGAGTGGTCGGAGGTGGAACCCGGTACCGGATTCCCGATCACCGTCGATGCGGAGCCGTTGCGCGAGAATCCTGCCGTGCAGGAATTCGTCGTGCGCGTCGTGCGCGATGTCGACCCCTCCCGTCCGACGCCGCCGTGGATGGTCGCGCGGCTTTCGCTCGCCGGCATCCGCTCGCTGGGCGTGCTCATCGACATCACCAACTACGTGATGCTCGAGTTGGGCAACCCGATCCACGGGTACGACCTCGACAAGCTCTCCGGCGGCATCACGGTTCGTCGCGCACAGCACGGCGAGAAGATGAAGACGCTCGACGGTCAGGAGCGCACGCTCCACGTCGAAGATCTGCTCATCACCGATGACTCCGGTCCGATCGGCCTCGCCGGCGTCATGGGTGGCGGCACGACAGAGATGGGCGATGAGACGCGCAACGTGCTCATCGAGGCCGCGATCTTCGATCCGATCTCGATCGCCCGCAGCGCGCGTCGGCACAAGCTGCCCAGCGAGGCATCCAAGCGTTTCGAGCGCGGGGTCGACCCGCTGGTGCCGTTCGCCGCAGCGCGACGTGTGGCAGACCTCATGGTCGAGCTCGCAGGCGGCCTTATCGACGAGGTGGGCGGAGCACTGTTCTCCGACGTCGAGATCGCAGGCATCGCGCTGTCCGCCGAGTTCGTCCCCGGTCTCATCGGTGTCGACTACACGGATCAGGAGATCGTCGACGCGCTCGAGACGATCGGCGCGGAGGTCACCGAGACCTCGAACGGCTGGCAGGTCATCCCGCCGAGCTGGCGTCCCGATCTCACCGACAAGTGGACGCTGGCGGAGGAGGTCGCCCGTATCCACGGGCTGGACCGCATCCCTTCCGTGCTGCCGACGCCGCCATCCGGGCGCGGGCTCACCGCGCTGCAGCAGGGGCGCCGTCGCGTCGCGAACGCGCTGGCCGCTGCCGGGCTCGTCGAGACGCCCGCCTTCCCGTTCACCACCGAGGCGCATAACGATCTGCACGGTTCGGCGTCGGGGGAGCACCTTCCGAGCATCAAGCTCGCGAATCCGCTCGACGGGCAGGCGCCGTTCCTGCGCCGCTCGCTGATCCCCGGTCTGCTGCAGATCGCGCACCGCAACATCGCGCGCGGACTCACCGACCTCGCGATCTTCGAGACCGGAGCCGTGTTCCTGCCGGAACCGGGCGTCGTGTACGGCACGGATGAGGTGCCGCCGCTGGGTCAGCGACCCTCGGACGAGACTCTCGCCGAGCTCAACGCCTCGATCCCGCCGCAGCACCGCCATGTCGCCGCGCTCTTCACCGGCAACGCGACGGTCCGCCAGCCCGGACGCGCAGCGGAGGCCGTAGGGCTGACGGATGCTCTGGATGCTGTGCGCGTCATCGCGGTCGCATCCGGAGTCGAGATCGTCGTGGCGCAGGGACAGCGCGCGGCGCTGCACCCTGGACGCACCGGAGTGCTGAGCGTCGATGGCGTCGAGGTCGGCTACGTCGGCGAACTGCACCCGGATGTCGCAGCCGACGCTGATCTGCCCGGTCGCGCTGTGGTGCTGGAGCTCGATCTGGACGGCGTCCTGTCGCTGGCGGGAAACCGCGTCGTCGCCGCGTCGCTGTCGACGTACCCGGCCGCGACGCAGGATGTGTCGTTGGTCGTTCCAGACTCGGTGACGGCGGACGAGCTGCGCGCTGCTCTCGTCGAAGGTGCCGGCGAACTGCTGGAGTCGCTGCGACTGGTCGACGACTACCGCGGTGAGGGCATCACTGAGGGCGAGAAGAGCCTGACGTTCGCGCTGCGTTTTCGCGCCGAGGATCGTACGCTGACTGCGGCCGAGGCGACCGAGGCGAAGCTCGCCGGCGTGGCTGTCGCGGCTGAGCGCTTCGGGGCGACCTTGCGCGAGTAGCGTCCGAGTATCGTTCGGAACGCCGGTGTCTCTTTCGGGATGCCGGCGTTCTGTATCTGGTTCTGGATCATATCTTCGATAAAACTACGAGAAAGCTCTTGTAAGGATCGAATGTATCAACTAAACTGAACACATGGAACCTTGGTTCGACGATGTGGATGACCGGCCTCGTGATGCCGCGTTCTTCGTGGAGTCTGCGTTGGATGATCTGCAGTGTGCGGATGTCGATCTGAATCGGTATGAGGCGCGGCGGTCGGTGAGGATTGCGGATGCTGTCGCGTTGGCGCGTCGCAATCCCGAGGTGTATGTGCACCACACGACGGATAAGGATGCCGTGGATCAGGCGGTGCGTGCGGCGGTGTTCGATATCGCGTTGCGGCTGCGGTGCTCGGAGGAGTACGTGCGTGGTGTGCTGTTCACGGCAGAGCAGGCGATGGCGCATCTTCCGTTGCTGTGGCAGCAGGCCAGGGACGGGTTCGTGTCGATGTATCTCGTCGGTCGCACCGTCGGCGCTCTGGCACGGGTGCGGGCCGATTTCGGTGCATCGGAGGAAGAGCTCGATCTCGAGCGTGAGGCGATGCGGTTGATCGATCAGGCGGCGTCGGAGTGGGCGCTGTCGTGTCCGCCGGCGGCCTTCGCTCGCCGGTTGCGCACTCTGGTCGATCGGCTCGACCCGGTCGGCGCGGCCGAGCGTCACGGCCGGAAGGTGCGCGAGCGTCGTGTGGTCGTCCACGAGGATGAGGACGGCATGAGCTGGTTCATGGCGTACATCCCGACGATCGAGGCGATCGCCGCGAAACGCCGGTTGACGTCCGCGGCCAAGCATCTGCAGAAGCATCCGGACGAGTGCCGTACGCGTGATCAGATCCGCGCCGACCTGTGCTCCGAGTGGTTGCGCGGTATCGGTACCGACAAGGCAGTCAAGACGAAGATCTTCGTCACCATCCCCATCGAACTCCTTGCGGCCGATCTCGTCGGTCACGGCCCGATCGACCCGCTCACCGCGAAGCAACTGTTCCTCGACGCGAAGGCCTTCCGCCGGGTGATCATCGACCCCATCCGCAGCGTCGTCATCGACATGGACCGCCGCTCCCGCCGCGCCACTCAAGCCCAGCGCGAATGGCTCATCCTCCAACACGGCACCTGCGCCAGAGACGGCTGCAACCGCCTCGCCCAAGACGCCGACATCGACCACAAGACCCCATGGGCGAGCGGCGGCAAGACCGACATCAACGAGCTCCGGCCGCTGTGTCCCCGCGACCACGTGCATCGACATCTCACGCGAGCGATCTACCGCAGCCGGCCGGACAATTCAGTCCAGGTCATCACACCGACCGGGCATGAAAGCAAGCCGACACCTCACGCACCCGTCACCGCACCACCGTTCTGAACCCCGCTGAGCGCGCTGGCCGGTTCACTCGCGTGTCCGTCGACGTCGCTCTTCATGGCCAGACAGGATGAGAGCATGGCCTCCGAATCGGTATCCACCTGGCTGCACGCTCGGCCTCTGCTCGCGAGGGCATCGCACCGGGGGACTGGGTGTTGTGGCGCCTCATCCCGACGAGGGTCGAATTCTGGTGCGGGGCGGTCGATCGTCGGCACACCCGGATCGTGACTTTCGCGAGGGCGAGAACTGGTCGCACACGGTGACCGACGGCGAAGCGGACGGAGCGAGTACGGCATGAGCGACTACCAGGTGACACAGATCGGTGCACCGGGCTCGGTGGTCCGCGTCGGTCAGAACGTCTGGCGCACGTGGCGTGCTCGTCCGGACAGCGCCGAGCAACTGCGCTGGCTGTGCATCAGGGCGGGCGGCGAGCAGCCAGAGACCTCGGCATCGGACCGTTCCTGCGTCCCGGAAGCCAGATCGATTGGCGTTGCCGCAAGCCGAACTGGCAGACGGGGGGATGCGTCGAACATCGCGCCGATGCGCGTCGTGCGCGACGATGAGCGGGGACTGGTGGCATGGTTGGCGGCCGGCACGCCCTGGTCGGTCTGGCTGTTCTGGAGTGAGGCTTCCGGTGCGGACTGGGCGTTCGCAGGCTGGTGCGTGAACCTCGAGAACGCGGAGTGGTCGATCCCGCAACTCTCCGACCTGCCGCGCTGACTCTCTCGCACCATCGCTAGACTTCGAGCAGTGACACGGGGTGCCGCGCCGAGCGGCTGAGAACACACCCGTCGAACCTGATCTAGTTCGTACTAGCGAAGGGATGTCGCCCATGAGCGATCTTCTGTGCCCACCGTCCGCCCTCCCCGTAGTCGCCGACGCGATGCGACTGCTCGAGCTGGTGCGTGAGGCACCACCGCTCACCCATTGCATCACCAACGCCGTCGTCACCGGCTTCACCGCCAACGTTCTGCTCGCCGTCGGCGCGGCACCGGCGATGGTCGACATCGTCGGCGAATCCGAGCTCTTCGCCGGCATCGCGACCGGTGTGCTCATCAACCTCGGCACCCCCACACCTGAGCAGCGTGCTGCCGGCCTCGAGGCAGCCGCAGGCGCGACTGCCGCGGGAACACCGTGGGTGCTCGATCCGGTGGCGATCGGCGCACTGCCGGTGCGCACCGCGCACGCGCAGAGCCTGGTCGAGCAGCGCCCGACGGCGATCAGGGGGAACGCGTCAGAGATCCTGGCACTCGCGGGCCTGAGCGCGGGCGGTCGCGGAGTGGACGCGACGGATTCGCCGGATGCCGCGGCAGAAGCTGCCCTTCTGCTCGCGACCCGCTACGGCAGCGTCGTCGCTGTGTCGGGTCCGGTCGACCTCATCACCGACGGGGAGCGCACATACCGCGTCGCGAACGGCGACGAGCTGCTCACCCGCGTCACCGGCGGCGGCTGTGCGCTCGGCGCGGTCATGGCCGCGTTCCTGGGCGCAGCGCACGGGAGTCGGATCTCGCCGCTCACCGCCGTCACAGCGGCGACCCTGTTTTACACGGTCGCCGCAGAGCGCGCCGCTGCGCGATCCACAGGGCCCGGCAGTTTCGCGGTCGCGTTCCTCGATGAACTCGCAGCCACGACACCCGCAGACCTCTCAGGTGCCGCGCGCGTCGCAGATGCCGGTGCGCACGTGACCGAGGTCGCCTCATGATCGATCTGTCGCTGTACCTCGTCACGGACCCCGTGCTGTGCGGCGAGCGAGGAGTCGTCGAGGTCGTTCGCGAAGCAGTCGCCGGGGGCGTGAGCATCGTCCAGCTGCGCGACAAGACCGCGACCGACGCGCAGATCGTCGAACAGCTCATCGAGCTGTCCGATGTCATCGCCGGGCGAGCAGCGCTCGTCGTGAACGACCGGTTGGATGCGGCACTCGACGCACGTGCTCGAGGCGCCCGCGTCGACGGCGTCCACCTGGGTCAGTCCGACGTCTCGGTCCAACGCGCGAGGGAACTGCTCGGACCCGCTGCGATCATCGGCCTGACCGCGAACACCGCAGCGCACCTCGACGCCGTGCGCGCACTTCCTGCAGGAACGATCGACCATCTCGGCGTGGGAGTGATCCGGCCGACCAGCACCAAGCCCGATCACCCGGAGACTCTGGGGATCGAGGGGTTCCGCGCATTCGCAGAGCGCAGCGAGTTCCCCTGCGTCGCCATCGGCGGTGTCGGGATCGATGACGTCGACGCACTCCGCGACGCCGGAGCAGCAGGGCTCGCTGTGGTCTCCGCCCTCTGCGCTGCGGATGATCCGAGAGCGGCGGCGCGTGCGTTCCGCCGCCGCTGGAGGGGTGCGGCATCCATTCCCCGTGTCCTCAGCATCGCGGGAAGCGACCCGTCCGGCGGTGCGGGCATCCAGGCCGACCTGAAGTCCATCGGCGCGAACGGCGGCTACGGGATGGCCGCGATCACGGCGCTCACTGTGCAGAACACGCAAGAGGTCCTGGCGGTGCATGTGCCTCCCGCCGACTTCCTGCGTGAACAGCTCGACGCACTGGCCGACGACATCGACATCGATGCCGTGAAGATCGGGATGCTCGCGGATGCGGAAGTAATCCGCACCGTCATCGCCTGGCTCGACGACGTACACCCGCCGATCGTCGTCGTCGATCCGGTGATGGTCGCGACGAGCGGAGACCGCCTGCTCGAGGCGGACGCCGAGGAAGCCTTGCGCGATCTGCTCATGCGCGCCGACCTGGTCACTCCCAACCTCCTCGAACTCGCCGTGCTGGCGGGCGCGACGGTCGCAGCCGACTGGTCGGCAGCGATCGTGGACGCGGAGCGTCTGTCCGCCGACCTCGGCGCGGCCGTGCTCGTCAAGGGAGGCCATCTCGGCGGCGATCAATCGCCCGATGCGTTCGTGGACGCGGCGACGGCCACCGTTCAGGAGTTCGCCGGCATGCGGATAGACACGGATGCGACGCACGGCACAGGCTGCTCGCTGTCGTCCGCCCTCGCCACTCAGCGCGCGTTGGGGAAGGAGTGGCCCGAGGCTGTGACCGCGGCACGGGAGTGGCTGCGGGAGTCCTTGCGCGCCGGTACGGCGCTGCAGGTCGGCCTCGGCCACGGTCCGATCGATCATTTCGCCGGGCTCCGCGCACGCGGCGGCCTCGACACCTCTCCCACGAGCGACGAGGTCGTGACGCAGTGGTGGGAGCACATCGCATCGACCCGCGCGGGTATCGACGAACTGCCGTTCATCCGCGCGCTTGCCGACGGAACGCTCGACCGGGGTGCGTTCATCCACTACCTCGCGCAGGATGCCCTCTACCTCAGCGGGTACGCACGTGTGCTCGCTGACGCGGCACGGCTCGCTCCGACAGCGGCGGAGCAGGCGTTCTGGGCGAACTCCGCGCACGGCTCGATCGTCGGGGAACTGGAGCTGCACGCGCAGTGGCTCACACCGGGTGGCGGCGTCAGCGATGAAACCTTCTCGGCGGCGCCGTCCACCACGACGACCGCGTACCTGGACCACCTCCGATCCACGGCGTACGCCGGCGACTACGCGCAGCTGATCGCCGCGCTGCTGCCGTGCTTCTGGCTGTACACCGATCTCGGAACGCGGCTGGGTGACGGCCGTTTCGGCGAGTACGCTCGGTCGCCGGCGCATCCGTATGCGTCGTGGTTGCACACGTATGCGGACGAGTCGTTCGCCGAGGCCACGCGGCAGGCGATCGAGTACGTCGCGTCAGCGGCGGCGGCATCCGATGCTGCCGGCCGAGGGCGGATGCTGCGTGCGTTCGAAGCCTCCGCACAGCACGAGCTCGCCTTCTTCGCGGAACCGCTCGAGCATGACCGATCGAGCATCATCCGACGCGCATCCGCTTTGAGCAGATCATCGTCCGCACGGGAGCCGAAGATGGCGTGATGGGCACATGACTGACGTGCTCATTCTCGGCGGGACGGCGTGGGTGTCCGGCCTGCACGGCGAGAGCACCCAGTCTCGTTCCTGATCGAGGCGCTGTAGCGACCGGTCGATTTGCGCATCGCACCGCCACGACGCTACTGTCACCACATGCCTTCGGCTGCATCCGCCTCTTCGACGCTCGCCCCGAGCGTCACCGTGGTGCGCCGACGCCGTAGCCGCCGGTCTCTGAACCTGACGAGCGGCCGCCGACTCTAGGCGACCCCGTGCTCCCCGAACGTCGAATGCCGACGAGAGGGTCGAGCACCGGTGTCGCCGCCTCTGCCCTTCGACAAGCTCAGGGACCGAGAGGTCCAGACCGTTAAGGTAGAAACATGACGTATTCCGTCGCCGTCTCCGGCGCATCCGGCTATGCGGGAGGCGAGATCCTGCGCCTGCTCGCCGGCCACCCGGACATCGAGATCCGCACCGTCACCGCGCATTCCAATGCAGGCCAGCCGCTGATCCAGCACCAACCGCACCTGCGCTCGCTCGCGCACCTCACTCTGCAGGACACCACCCCCGAGATCCTCGCGGGTCACGACATCGTCTTCCTCGCGCTGCCGCACGGCCAGTCCGGTCAGTACACGGATGCTCTGGGCGAAGTCCCGCTCGTGATCGACGCGGGCGCCGACCACCGCCTTACCTCCCGCGAATCGTGGGATGCGTTCTACGGCGGCGACTTCCATGAGCCATGGGCGTACGGCGTGCCGGAACTCCCGGTCGACGACGGCAAGCAGCGCGAAGTTCTTCGCCGCGCGACGCGCATCGCCGCCCCTGGATGCAACGCCTCGACCGTGAACCTCAGCCTCGCACCCGGCGTCGCCGCGGGAGTGATCGACCCGAGCGACATCGTCGCTGTGCTGGCGGTCGGTCCGTCCGGGGCGGGCAAGAGCCTCAAGACGAATCTTCTCGCGAGCGAGATCCTCGGCAGCGCCAACCCCTACGCCGTCGGCGGCACGCATCGGCACATCCCGGAGATCCGGCAGGCGCTGCTCGCGGCGGGCGCGGACGACGTGCGCATCTCGTTCACCCCCGTCCTCGTGCCGATGGCGCGCGGCATCCTCGCCACCTCGACGGCGCCGATCGTCGACGGCGTCACAGATGCCGAGATCCGCGCGGCGTGGGAGAACGCGTACGGTGACGAGACCTTCGTGCAGCTCCTGCCAGAGGGGCAGTTCCCTCGCACCGCAGACGTCATCGGCGCGAACACCGCTCTGATCGGACTCGCCATCGATCGTGCCGCCGGTCGCGTCACGGTCGTCACCGCCGTTGACAACCTCGTCAAAGGCACGGCGGGAGCCGCCATCCAGTCCATGAACCTCGCGCTCGGACTCCCTGAGGACCGGGCGCTGTCACTGAACGGAGTCGCGCCATGAGCGTCACCGCACCGCAGGGATTCGAAGCGGCAGGCGTCGCAGCCGGCCTCAAGTCCACCGGCAAGCCCGATGTCGCCGTCGTCGTCAACCGCGGCCCGCGCAAGATCGGCGCGGCCGTCTTCACCAGCAACCGCGCGAAGGCGAACCCCATCATCTGGTCGCAACAGGTCATCCTCGACCGCACCGTCGAGGCAGTGGTCCTCAACTCGGGTGGAGCGAACTGCTTCACCGGGTCGTTCGGATTCCAGACCACGCACCAGACTGCCGAGAAGGCCGCCGAGCTGCTCGACGTCAGCGCCGGAGACATCCTGGTGTGCTCGACCGGACTGATCGGCACGGGAGACGAGGCGTTCCGCGCCAAGGTGCTCGCCGGAACGGAGCAGGCGATCAGTGAACTCGCCGCCGACGGCGGAGACGCCGCAGCGCAGGCCATCATGACCACCGACACCGTCATGAAGACCGCAGTCGTCTCACGCGACGGTTGGACGATCGGCGGCATGGCCAAAGGCGCCGGGATGCTGGCACCGGGGCTCGCGACCATGCTCGTCGTGATCACGACCGACGCCGACCTCGACGCGCTCGACGCCGACACCGCGCTGCGCCGCGCGACGGGGCAGACATTCGACCGGCTCGACTCCGACGGCTGCATGTCGACCAACGACCAGGTGACGCTCCTCGCCAACGGCGCCAGCGGCATCCGGCCCGACATCGACGACTTCGCGGCCGCGCTGACCGAGCTCAGCGATGAACTCGCGCTCAAACTGCAGGGCGACGCCGAGGGCGCGAGCCACGACATCACGATCCGCGTCACGAACGCCGCGTCCGAGCAGGAGGCTGTGGAGGTCGGCCGCTCGGTCGCCCGCAACAACCTCTTCAAGGCCGCGATCTTCGGCAACGACGCGAACTGGGGCCGCGTGCTGGCGGCGATCGGGACCACGAGCGCGCAGTTCGACCCGTACAACGTCGACGTCTGGATGAACGGCGTCCGGGTGTGCTCCGAGGGTGGCCCCGACCGGCCGAGGGAAGAGGTCGATCTCACTCCGCGCGCAACAGATCTGCTCATCGATCTGCAGGTGGGCGAGGCCGAGGCGACCATCCGCACGAACGACCTCACGCACGACTACGTGCACGAGAACAGCGCGTACGCCTCATGACCGACATCCAGGACACGCCCGCCGAGATCGCAGCGGTCAAGGCGACGACGCTGATCGAGTCGCTGCCGTGGCTGAAGAAGTTCCGTGATCAGATCGTCGTCGTCAAATACGGCGGCAACGCCATGGTGTCGGACGAACTGCAGGAGGCGTTCGCGCAGGACATCGCCTACCTCCGCTACGTCGGCGTGCAGCCGGTCGTCGTGCATGGCGGAGGGCCGCAGATCTCGAACATGCTCGATCGTCTCGCGATCCCCAGCGAGTTCAAGGGCGGCTACCGCGTCACCAACACCGAGGCGATCAGCGTGGTGCGCATGGTGCTCACCGGCCAGGTGAACCCGCAGCTCGTCGCGAAGATCAACTCGCACGGACCCATCGCGACCGGGCTGAGTGGTGAGGACGCCGGGCTGTTCGGCGGCCGACGCCGCGGCGTCGTGATCGATGGGGAGAACATCGACCTCGGACGCGTCGGCGACGTCGTCGAGGTCGACCCCACGGCCGTGCTCGATCACCTGGCAGCCGGACGCATCCCGGTGATCTCCAGCATCGCGCCCGACCTGGATCACCCGGGTCAGTCGCTCAACGTGAACGCGGATGCCGCGGCATCCGCCCTCGCGGTCGCGTTGAACGCTCGCAAACTCGTCGTCCTCACCGACGTGCCAGGGCTCTACGCCGACTGGCCCAACCGCGAGTCGCTCGTCTCGCACCTCACGTCCGCACAGCTCACCGAGATGCTGCCGTCGCTGGAATCGGGGATGATCCCGAAGATGCGCGCGTGCCTCGACGCCGTAGAGGGCGGAGTGGACGCGGCAGCCATCATCGACGGACGCGTGCCGCACTCGGTGCTCGTCGAACTGTTCACCAGCAAGGGAATCGGAACTGAAGTGGTACTCGGAGAATCAGGGGTGACGGCATGACCGTCTGGCAGGAAGACGCAGCACGGGATCTGGTGCTCAACGCCGGCGAGCGGTTCGCGCTGCTCACACGCGGCGAGGGCTCCTACTTCTGGGACGACCAGGGCAAGCGCCACCTCGACTTCCTCGGCGGCATCGCCGTGACCTCACTGGGGCATGCGCATCCCGTGTTCGTCGACGCGATCTCGAAGCAGGCCGCGACCCTCGCGCATGTCTCGAACTACTTCGCCACGCCTCCGCAGCTCGAGCTCGCCGCTCGACTGAAGCGTTTGGCCGGCGCCGGCATCGATGGCCGCGTGTACTTCTCGAACTCCGGAGCCGAGGCCAACGAAGCCGCCTTCAAGCTCGCCCGCCTGCACGGCGGTGCAGAGCGGCCGCGCATCATCGCGCTGGAGAACGCGTTCCACGGTCGTACCATGGGCTCCCTTGCCATGACGGCGAAGGCCGCGATGCGCGCACCGTTCGAGCCGATGCCCGGCGGCGTCGAGCACATCCCCGCCACGATCGAGGCGCTGGAAGCAGCTCTCGACGACCGCGTGGCCGCGGTCTTCGTCGAGCCCATCCAGGGTGAGGCCGGCGTCGTCGAGCTTCCGGAGGGATATCTCGCGGCTGCGCGCTCGCTCACACTGAGGCACGGCGCGCTGCTCATCGTCGATGAGATCCAGACCGGGGCAGGCCGCACCGGCTCGTGGTTCGGCTTCAACCACGAGGGCATCACTCCCGACGCGATCACTCTCGCGAAGGGCATCGGCGGGGGCTTCCCGATCGGCGCCCTCGTCACGTTCGGCGCGGCGAGCTCACTGTTCACGCCCGGATCGCACGGATCGACCTTCGGCGGCAACCCGTTGGGCACCGCCGTCGCGAACGCCGTGCTCGGCGAGATCGAGAGCGCAGGTCTGGTGGAGAACGCAGCCGCTCGCGGGGCGCAGTTGCGCACCGTGATCGAAGGCATCGGGTCACCGCTCGTCAGCGGCGTCCGCGGACGCGGACTGCTCATCGGCGTCGTTCTGACAGCTCCGGTCGCCGGCAAGGTCGTCACCGCCGCGCAGAAGCGCGGACTCATCGTGAATGCCGCGAACCCCGACACGGTGCGCATCGCGCCCGCCCTGAACATCGGCGACGCCGAGATCGAAGAATTCCAGACGCTGTTCGCCACCGCCCTCGCCGACGTGCGGGTGGAGCTGGCAGCATCCGAAACAGAAAAGGCCAACGTATGACCCGCCACCTGCTGCGCGACGACGACCTCTCTCCAGCCGAACAGGCCGAGATCCTCGATCTCGCCGTCGAGCTGAAGAAGGATCGCTGGGCCGACAAGTCGCTCGCCGGTCCGCAGACCGTCGCGGTGATATTCGACAAGTCCTCCACCCGCACGCGGGTCTCGTTCGCTGTGGGCATCGCAGACCTCGGCGGCTCGCCGCTGATCATCTCGACCGCGAACAGCCAGCTCGGCGGCAAGGAGACCCCCTCCGACACCGCGCGTGTGCTGGAGCGTCAGGTCGCGGCGATCGTCTGGCGCACGTATGCCCAGTCCGGGCTCGAAGAGATGGCGAGGGACACCCGCGTGCCGGTCATCAACGCGCTGTCCGATGACTTCCACCCCTGCCAGCTGCTCGCCGACCTGCTCACGATCCGTGAGCACAAGGGAGATCTGAAGGGGCTCACGCTGACGTTCCTCGGCGACGCGCAGAGCAACATGGCGCACTCCTACGCGCTCGCCGGTGTCACCGCGGGCATGCACGTGCGCATGGCCTCGCCGGAGTCCTACGCACCTCGCGCCGATGTCATCGAGGCAGCAGACCGCCGTGCCGCAGAGACCGGCGGATCGATCACCCTCTACACCGACCCTGTCGAGGCTGCGGCAGGTGCCGACGTCGTCGTCACCGACACCTGGGTGTCGATGGGCAAGGAGGAGGAGAAGATCGCGCGCATCCGCGACCTCGGCGGGTACAAGGTCACCGGCGAGACCATGAGTCTCGCCGACCCAGAGGCGATCTTCATCCACTGCCTGCCAGCCGACCGTGGGTACGAGGTGGACCCCGAGGTCATCGACGGCCCCCAGAGCGTCGTCTGGGATGAGGCGGAGAACCGCCTGCACGCCCAGAAGGCGCTCCTGGTCTGGCTGCTCCGCCAGAGCTGAGTCATGTCGAGTCTGCGCACGCGTTCCCCGATCCGTTGGAAGGAACGCGTGCGCGCCAACTGGCGCCGGCTGAACGGGCCGTCACGCATCGCGGGCGTCGACCTCGCCCGGGGTCTCGCGGTGGTCGGCATGTTCGCCGCGCACCTGCTGCTGACAGCCGACCGCTTCGTCTGGACCGAGCCCGCCACGTGGACGGCCGTCGTCGACGGACGATCGTCGATCCTGTTCGCCACGCTGGCCGGCGTCTCCATCGGTCTCGTCACCGGCGGAACCATGCCGTTTCCGGACGCGCGAATGACGTGGACCCGGTGGAAGCTGGTGCTGCGCGCGTTGCTGCTGCTGATTCTCGGCATCCTGCTGATCTTCACCGGGGTTCCGGTATACGTCATCCTGCCCGCCTACGCGATCCTGTTCCTGCTGGCGCTGCCGTTCACACGGCTGCGCGCGAGCACCGTGCTGTGGACAGCAGCGGGCCTCGCTGTCGTCATGCCGTTCCTGCAGCCTGTTTTCGAGGCGCTCCCGGTCTGGGAGGCTCCGTTCCGCGACGAGCTGAACGCCATGATCGGATGGCAATACCCGTTCACCGTGTGGATCGCGTTCGTGCTCGCGGGTCTCGGCGTCGCTCGAGCCGGGGTGACGCGGCTCGTGGTCCAATGGCGGATGCTGGTGGTCGGAGTCGTGCTCGCGACCGTCGGCTACCAGCTCGCCGAGCTGCCGGCACCGGCTGAGGGCACCTATTGGGAAGAGGTGTGGACCGCGGATCCGCATTCGTCCGGCGCGCTCGAGGCCGTCGGCTCCGGTGGATTCGCGATCGCCGTGCTGGCGGCCTGTCTGCTGCTGACGCGCATGGGCGTGCTGCGGATGCTGACGCTGCCGTTGCGCGCGACCGGGGCGCTGCCGCTGACGGCCTATGCCGTACAGCTGCTCGTGTGGGCTGTCGTCGCGCTGATCACGGTCGGCGACACCACGGACTACTTGGGGTTCATCGCGCTCGAACCGTTCTGGCCGATGACGATCGGCATGCTCATCGGATGCACGGCCTGGGCGCTGCTCATCGGCCGCGGCCCACTGGAATGGCTCCTCGAACGGGCGACGCGTGCGGTCGGCCCTGGTACGACGCGCTGATGGGGCCACTGTCCTGCGCCAGTAGGCTGGAATCATGAGCGACGCGAAGCACGACGGCACGAACGAGGGCGCACTCTGGGGCGCACGATTCGCAAGCGGACCGTCGCCCGAACTCGCCGAGCTCAGCCGCTCGACGCACTTCGACTGGATCCTCGCGCCGTACGACATCGCCGGATCCCACGCGCACGCCAAGGCGCTCGCCGCGGCGGGCTACCTCGAGCCGGACGAGGAGCAGCAGATGCACGCCGGACTCGACGCGATCGCGCTCCGCGTCGCCGACGGCTCCCTGCGCCCCGCACCCGGCGATGAAGACGTGCATGGCGCGCTCGAGCAGGCGCTGATCGCCGAGCTCGGCCCTGAACTCGGCGGGCGCCTGCGCGCCGGTCGCAGCCGGAACGATCAGATCGCCACTCTGGTGCGCATGTACCTGATCGATCATGCCAAGGTCATCGCCCGCGACATCCTGCGCGTCATCGACGCTCTCGTGGCACAGGCCGAGGCGCACCCGGAAGCGATCCTTCCCGGGCGTACCCACCTCCAACACGCGCAGCCGGTGCTGCTCGCGCACCACCTCCAGGCCCACGCCTGGCCGCTCGTCCGCGAGCTCGAGCGCCTCGTCGACTGGCGTGTCCGCGCCGGTGTCTCCCCGTACGGCGGGGGAGCGCTCGCCGGATCCACACTCGGCCTCGACCCCGAACTGGTCGCTCGCGAACTGGGGCTCGACCGACCGGCGGAGAACTCCCTCGACGGCACCGCCGCACGCGACGTCGTGGCCGAGTTCGCGTTCATCACGGCGATGACCGGTGTGGACATCTCACGCTTCGCCGAGGAGATCATCCTCTGGAACACTCGCGAGTTCGTCTTCGTCACCCTTCACGACAGCTGGTCGACCGGCTCGAGCATCATGCCGCAGAAGAAGAACCCCGACATCGCTGAGCTGGCGCGCGGCAAGTCCGGTCGTCTGATCGGCAACCTCTCGGGACTGCTCGCCACGCTCAAAGGCCTCCCCATCGCGTACAACCGTGACCTGCAAGAGGACAAGGAGCCGGTCTTCGACTCGGTGAACACCCTCGAGGTGCTGCTTCCCGCATTCGCAGGCATGGTGGCGACACTCACGTTCGACACCGGGCGGATGGCAGAGCTCGCCCCGCAGGGGTTCTCCCTCGCGACCGATGTCGCCGAGTGGCTCGTCAAGCGCCGGGTGCCGTTCCGCGACGCGCATGAGATCTCGGGCGCGCTCGTGAAGGCCTGCGAATCGCAGGGCATCGGCCTCGAAGACGCCTCGGACGAACTGCTCGCGCAGGTCTCACCGCACCTCACGCCAGAGGTGCGGGAGGTCCTGAGCATCGAGGGTTCCGTCGGCTCGCGCACCGGCGCCGGCGGCACGGCACCCATTCGCGTCGCAGAGCAGCGGGCCGAGTTGATCGCCCGTGCTCAGACCGCCGCGCACGCGCTCGGGCTCTGAGGCGGACGCTCAGTGCAATGCGGCGTCAGCGGCGCTGCGTTCCCAGCGTGTGAACCTCACGACGAGGTTCGCACTCGTCGGCGCCGCGAGGAACGGGCCGGCTGAGGCGAGGGCATCTCCGCCGAACGGCGCGACGCGCACCAGGCGCCACTCGCCGTCGTCCGCGCGCGCCCGCACGATCAGTGCGTCAGCCCAGCGGCTCACGCGTACCGTGATCTCCGAACCGTGCCAGTCATCGACATTGCCGACCGACCAGTCGGAGCGGATGTCGGTGACCACCGCGCCGAGCCCGAGGTGCCCATCGGCGAACTCCAGGCCCGCCTTCATCCAGTGCTCCTCGTCCGCCTGGACATACAGTCCCGCCTGATCGAACTGCCCATCCCACGGTGCGCGGAACGAGATCTCCATCGCCTCGCCGACGGCGAGGGGTGCCAGCAGGGCGTGGGCGTTCTCGTGGACGAAGCCGTACGCGGTGTGGCGCCAGGCGTCGCTTCCCTCCTGCGCGGTCACGTCGAGGTGGCTCCCGGACTCGCTGCTCTCGGCGGGGGGAGTGGTCCATGTTCCGTCGGTCCAGGCGATCATGGTCGCCACCATATCGGGCGTTGACGCCATCCGGATACTTCGAGATACTTGGCCCGAAGTATCTCTAGGTATCTCGAGATGATGGAGCACCGATGCAGCCGAGTCCGTACACCCCGGGCGAGATCGCCCGCGCCGTTCCCGGCCGAGGCGAGCTGATCGACGAGTTCACCGAGCGGCTGTCGCTGCTGGTCGACCTGCAACGGCTGATCGGTCGCATCCATGTCGCGTTCGGAGAGCGCGGGATCGGCAAGACCTCGCTGCTTCGCGCCTATCAGCGCCTCGCCGAGGAACGCGATGTGCTCTGCATCTGGGTCACGGCAGGCGAGCAGAGCGGACTGATCGCGCAGATCGTCGACGGCATCCGCGAGGCGACCAACTCGTGGCCGCAGGCGACGGCTGCCTCGATCCGCGAGAACCTCGATGCGCTCACCGTCACCGTCGGGGTACCGGGGATCGCATCGGTGAGCGCGAAGACGAAGGCACCGGCTCCCGAGGCCGTCGGTGCCAGGGCGCTGGAGAAGCTCATACGCGCGACCACCGATGATCGGAAGCGCGTGAAGGCTTTGATCCTGTTCATCGACGAGGTGCAATCGGCAGATGCTGACGGCATCCGTACCCTCGCGTATGCATGGCAGCATCTGCAGGCGGAGGCCTCAGACATCCCCGCCGCCGTCTATGCTGCCGGTCTCCCCAACGCGCCGGAGCAGATCGCGGATGCCGTCACCTTCAGCGAGCGTTTCGCGTACCGCCCGCTCGAGATGCTGTCGGTCGGCGCACAGGTCGCTGCCCTGCGCGATCCGGCGTTCGAGTTGGACGTGACGTGGGAGCCTGACGCACTCGAGCTCGCCGCTGATCTCGCCGCCGGCTACCCGTATGCGGTTCAGCTGTACGGCGATGCATCGTGGGTCGCGGCCGGGCGACCTGATGCCGGTGGCACGATCACCCCGCGTCATGTGAAGAGCGCACGCTCCAGCGTCGATCGTGATCTCCGGAATCTTTTCGCCGCGCGCTGGGCGAACACCACAGCGAACCAGCGCCGCTTCCTCGTCGCGGTGGCCTGGTTGCAGGAGCACGGCGACGCCGCGGACCGTGGCGATCTGGCCGACGTGCTCGACGTGTCATCTCGCAGCCTGTCCTCGGTGCGCGCCCGGCTGATCGCGAAGGGGCTCATCCGCTCTGAAGGGCATGGGCGCGTCACGATCCCGGTCCCCGGTTTCGCCGGCTACATCCGCGAACTCGAGGACGATCCACGCTGATCGGTCAGCCGGCGATTCGAACAGCAGGACTTCTTCGACCGTCGATTCGACCGGCCGAGATCTCTATCAGAGGGTCGATCGGTACCAGTCGATCTTCTCCGCGAGTCGTGTCTGCTTCGCGAGCACATCGTCCAGTTGACGCTGCACGCTCGCGGCGTGCTCCTCGAGCAGGGCGATGCGCTCCGGGATCGTCTCCTCTTCGCGGCATAACTCGCCATAGCGACGAAGTCGCTCCACCGGCATGCCGGTGTCGCGCAGGCACTTGAGAAAATCGAGTGTGCCCAGCTCGGAGTCCGAGTAGACCCGGTGCCCGCCAGGGGTGCGTCGCACCGGAGCGAGGATGCCCTCGCGCTCGTAGTAACGCAGGGTGTCGATGCTGAATCCACTGCGCTCTGACGCCTCGGCGGGTGTGTACATCGTCATGTCCCGAGCATAGAGCTTGACCTGGAGTGCGCTCCAGGTTGCACAGTGGGCACATGACTCATCAGATGCTCCCCGCCTCGCCGCTCGTTCTCGGTGCGATGTCCTTCGGCACCCGGATCGACGAGGACACCTCGTTCGCTCTGCTCGACCGCTTCGTCGAACGCGGCGGTGTCTGGATCGACACTGCCGACTGCTACAGCTTCTGGGACAGCCCTACCGGTCACGGCGGGGCATCCGAAGCTGTTCTCGGTCGCTGGTTCGCCGCCCGTCCTGAGGTGCGCGAGCAGGTGCGCCTGTCGACGAAGCTCGGTGCCGAACCGCTCTGGCCCGGATCCTGGCCGGATCGTCGGGCCGGGCTGTCGACTCGTGCGATCCGCGACGCGGTGGCGGGCAGTCTCGATCGGCTCGGGATCGACCACATCGATCTGCTCTGGTTGCATCAGGAGGATCGGTCGGTGCCGATCGAGGAGACGGTGGAAGCACTGGCCGAGCTGACCTCGGAGAACACCGTGCGTCGCGTTGGCGCATCCAACCACCCCGCTTGGCGGGTCGAACGCGCTCGTGCGCACGCGAAGAAGATCGGAAGCCTCCCGATCGACGCGTTCCAGCTCAACAGCACCTATCTGCGAGCCCGGCCCGGCACACAATTGCCCGGAGTCGTCCACCGGTTCGGGGCGCTCCACGATGAACAGCGCGACTACGCCACGGAACACGGCATCGAGGTGTGGGCGTATACTCCGCTTCTCTCGGGTGCCTACGACAACCCGGACAAGACGATCGCGGAGGTCTACGACCATCCCGGCAACACGCAGCGCCTCGCCGTGCTCGATGAGATCGCCGGTGAGCGCGGTGTCCAGCGCGGTCAGATCGTGCTCGCGTGGCTGCTCGCTCACGGCATCCGTCCGATTCTGGGTGGAAGCAAGCTCCACCAACTGGAAACGGCGATGGATGCGGCAGCCCTTACTCTCGCACCGGAGGAGGTCGCCGCGATGGACGCGCCGGCGTGAGGGGGCGGCGCCGCGCTGATAGCCTGGAGCGCGTGTCGAATCCTGCTCTGACGACTGCTGAACCCGCGATCGATCACACGTTCGAGAACGTGTGGGACGAACTCGTGTGGCGCGGCCTCGTCCACGTGTCCACCGACCAGGAGGCGCTGCGCGCCCTTCTCGCCGGAGACCCGATCACGTATTACTGCGGATTCGACCCCACGGCTCCGAGCCTGCACCTCGGCCACCTCGTTCAGCTGCTGGTGCTGCGGCGACTTCAGCTCGCAGGGCACAAGCCACTCGGCCTCGTCGGCGGTTCGACCGGTCTCATCGGCGACCCGCGGCCCACGGCAGAGCGCACGCTGAACACTCCGGAGACGGTCGCGGAGTGGGTGGGTCGCCTGCGCGCCCAGGTCGAGCGCTACCTGAGCTTCGAGGGCGAGAACGCCGCGCGCATGGTCAACAACCTCGAATGGACGGCGCCGATGTCGGCGATCGACTTCCTGCGGGAGATCGGCAAGCACTACCGCGTCGGCACCATGCTCAAGAAGGACGCCGTCGCCGCGCGCCTCAACTCCGATGCCGGAATCAGCTACACCGAGTTCAGCTACCAGATCCTGCAGGGCATCGATTTCCTCGAGCTCTACCGTCAATACGGCTGCGTGCTGCAGACCGGCGGAAGCGATCAGTGGGGCAACCTCACCAGCGGCACCGACCTCATCCACCGCGTCGAGGGCGTGTCGGTCCACGCGATCGGCACGCCGCTCATCACCAACAGCGACGGCACCAAGTTCGGCAAGAGCGAGGGCAACGCGATCTGGATCGATGCGGCGCTCACCAGCCCGTACGCGTTCTACCAGTTCTGGCTCAGCACGGCGGATGCCGACGTGATCGAGCGCTTGAAGATCTTCACGTTCCTCACGCGCGCCGAGATCGACGAATACGCGCAGCTGGTGGAGAGCGAGCCGTTCCGTCGCGCCGCGCAGAAGCGCCTGGCGCTCGAAGTCGTCGCGACCGTGCACGGGATCGAGGCGACGGCAGCGGTCATCGCGGCATCCGAAGCGCTCTTCGGCCAGGGTGACTTGACCGCGCTGGACGCGGCGACGCTGCGCTCTGCGCTCGAGGAGCTTCCGAACGCGACGGTCGCGGCCGGTGCGCCGGTGGTCGACGCGCTCGTGGCGACCGGACTCGTCGCGAGCCTCTCCGAGGCGCGCCGGGCGATCGCCCAGGGCGGCGTGACGCTCGACGGTGCACGCATAGAGGACGACACCGCCGTCGTGGAGGGCACTCTGCCCGGAGGGGTGTCGGTGCTGCGTCGCGGCAAGAAGACACTCGCCGGCGTCTTCATCGGCTGATCACCCGTCGCTCCTGAGACAGGGGACGACCGCGAAGGAGGACGATGCCGTTCACGGCCAGTCATGCGGTGCTCGCCCTGCCGTTCATCCGCACACCGCTGGTCCCGGCGGCGATCGCGATCGGCGCCATGTCGCCTGATCTGCCGCTGTTCCTCCGAGGGTTCGGCCTCACGTACGCGTTCACGCACACCTACGCGAACCTGCTCTGGACGATGGTGCTCGCCTTCGGGCTGTTCTTGATCTGGCGTGTGGTGCTGCGGCCGGCGGCATCCGAGTTGTCACCGTCGTGGTTGGCGCGTCGACTCCCGAGCGAGTGGGAGGAGCCGGCGGCGGATGCCGCGACCGAGGCTGTCGGATTCGGGCAGCGGCGGTCGTACATTCCGCTGCTCATCGTGTCGTTGCTGCTCGGCGTCATCTCGCACATCCTGTGGGACGCCTTCACGCATGAAGGCCGTGACGGGCTCGATGTGTTCCCTGCGCTGGCTGAGCAGTGGGGCCCGCTGCGGGGTTTCAAGTGGCTGCAGCACGGTTCGAGCATCGTCGGACTGGTCGTCATCGGCATCTGGGCGGCGCTGTGGCTGCGTCGAAGCGCTGTGCATTCCGATCGCGATCGCGTGCTGCCGGGCTGGGTGCGTGTGGTGTGGTCGATGTCGCTTCCGGTGCTCCTCGTCGCCGCGTGGGTGATCGGCTACCTGACGTACGGTCCGTTCACCGCGCAGTTCACGCTGCAGCATCTGGCGTATCGCACTCTGCCCTCAGCGTGCGGGATCTGGGCGATGCTCACTCTCGCGCTGTGCGTGGTGACCGCCATCGTGGGCGGTCGCCGCCCCATGCATGCGGCGCCTCGAAGCTGAATCCGGGCAGGGCCGGCGCTGCCGTGGCGACCGAGCGTCCGCTGATCGTGAACTGCTGGCTGTGAATGGCGGGATCGATCTCGCGTTCCGGTTGCGGCTCATCGCGGCGCGGCATCCCGAGCAGCTCCGCGGCCACCCGCCGCAGCGAGGTGGAGATGTGCCACGTGCCGCCCTCGCGCTCTCGTCGCGCCAGTGTCTCGCAGATCGCCGCGGCCAGCAGGTAGCCGGCGCTGTGATCGAGGGCCTGTGCGGGAAGCGCTCCAGGCCGCTCGCCGTCCGGGGATTCGATCATCGCGATCCCGGACTCCGCCTGCACCAATGAGTCGAATCCGGCGCGGTCGGGGTGGTCAAGGCCCCAGGCACTCAGCTGCGCGATGATCAGGCCGGGATGCAGTTTGGCGAGAACCGCGGGAGAGAGGCCGAGGCGTTCGAGCGCGGCAGGGCGGTAGCCGAGCACGACGACATCGGCTTTCGAGAGCAGCGCGGGCATCTGCGGCGATCGAGCATCCAGCAGAGTGCTGCGCTTGCCGTGCCCGGTGTCGAAGTGCTGCCACTCCGGTTCGGGAAGATTCGGAGGATCGATACGCAGCACGTCGGCGCCGAGGAGAGCGAGTGTGCGGGTGCAGACCGGGCCGGCGATCACGCGTGTCAGGTCGAGCACGCGGATGCCGCGCAACGGCGCAGCCCTGTCGCGTGATGCCTGAGGCTTCGAAGGCTCACCGCCGCCGATGCGCGTGACCTCGACGAGCGGGCGCTCGCGCAGCACCGCATCGTGGTCGGGATTCTCACGACGGACTGCGACGGCCAGACCTCCCGCAGCGACGATGCGATCGACGGAATCTTGAACGGCTGCTGCGGCGAACAGCGAGTGGAGCTCATCCGCCCCCGTCTCCGCCGACATACCGAGCCCGCGGCACAGCGCTCTCGCGTGATGGGGATAGTTGCCGTGTGTGCGCAGCCATCCGTCACCGGCTCGCCAGAACCCGGAGAACGGCGACCACACCGACGGGGCCTCGCCGTCGACACGCAGCAGTCGGTCGCTGCGGAATGCCATCGCGATCCGGACGGGGTCGACCTTCCCAGACGTGTCGACCGCCCTCATCACCGACCTCACACTCGCCAGGGCGAGGTCTGCCGTGGCGAGTCGAGAGGGGAGGGGCGAGGAAGCGTTCATCTGGTCGCGATCGTACGCCAGGCAGGCGCCCTCCGAGCAGAAAGCCGATTTGATCAGGCATGATGCTTCCGCGGCGAGTCAGCGACACGCCCGGGGTGGCCCAGTGATTTGCCCGACCCTCGCATCCCACGTAAGTTATTACTTGTTCGCCCCACAGGGTTGAGAAAGGGCCAAGGCTCAGCTCCCCTCAAGTGGCGGACCACCTCCCAACAAAGAAGATCACTTCGGTGAGAATCTGAGTCGGGATTCTCTGTGGTTCCGCAGATCGTGACCGAGTTCGCTCGGATCGCCGATTTGACAAACGGATGCCACGGGGTAAGATTGAGAAGTTGCCCTTCGGGCCTGACTGTGATGGTTGGGTCGGGGGAGCGTCCGATCCTTGAGAACTCAACAGCGTGCACTTGTCAAATGCCAAATTATCCTCGTCGGTCTTCGGACTGGTGAGAATTCCTTTGGATCAAAGACCAGCCCTTCCGGGGGTTGGCATTTTAAATGAAGTCAGTTTGATTCATTTCTTTGGTCAGTTCAAACT
>NZ_JPSY01000003.1:300000-417385 GCF_000763375.1 Microbacterium profundi
CAGCGAGTTCACCCGCAGCAGCCCGGCTTCGAGCTCGAGTCCGCTCTTCTTGTCGATCTGCTGCCGCAGGCCACCGCTCGCGGCGTTGCGTGGGTTGGCGAACGCGGGAAAGCGCCGCGCGGCGGCCGCCCGTGCCTTCTCGTCCTCGAACGGCTTCTTGGTGCCGCCTCGTGCGTCCCACCGCGACAGCGTGTCGGCGTACGCGCGGTCGCGGAACGACGCCTGCGCGGCGTTGAGCCGTTCGAACGCCGCGACCGGGATGAACACCTCGCCGCGCACCTCCACGATCGGCGGATGGCCCTCACCGGTCAGCTTCTCGGGGATGTCGGCGAGACGCAGAGCGTTCTCTGTGACGATCTCACCCACGCGCCCGTCACCGCGCGTCGCCGCCGAGGTCAGGATGCCGTTCTCATAGCGCAGGTTGATCGCCAGACCGTCGATCTTGAGCTCGGTGAGCCACGCGACCTCGCGCCCGGACGACGACTGCGTCTTCGCCGCCCACTCGCGCAGCTCATCGATCGAGAAGACGTTGTCGAGGCTCAGCATCCGCTCGGCATGCTCGATCGTGGCGAGGCCCGTCGCCTCGGCGGCTCCGACCATCTGGGTCGGCGAATCCTGCCCCTGCAGCTCGGGATGCAGTCGCTCGAGCTCTTCGAGCCGGTGCATCCATCCGTCGTAAGTCGCATCATCGACGACCGAGGTGTCGCGTCCGTAGTACGCGTCCTTCGCCTCGAGAATGCGAGTAGTCAGCTCTTCGGCTTCGACGCGGGCGTCTTCCAGCGAGATGTTCTCCGGCACCGTCTCAGTCTATGAGCGGGCGCCGACATCAGAAGCGGCTCGCTCCCCCGTTTCGAGCTGCCCTCGGTCAACGACCCCGATACGCCTCGCTCGGAGAACAGCACTAACTTCGGAGCGAAACGGCCAACCCTGTCCGAAGATGCTGCAGTTCTCCGGGTTTAGCGCGGTTTAGCGCCGGCTCGCGCCCTCCGCCGGCATGCGCTAGCGCTTTCATCAGGTCCACTCCGCACTCTGCATACGCCGAGATGAAGACTGCCGAAAGCGCATTCCACCAGGCCTCTGCCGACAAAGGCTCGCGGGTCACCTCTGGCGTATGCCAGGGAATGCCGCTTTTCGGATTCCGCGCGAGTTCTGCCCTTTCCAGCTGAAGGATCAATCCGACGCCCAGCAAGACCTGCGTTGGCGCGTAGCCGAACGGCGCCGGCCGCGGTTTCGGCTCGCCTGCGGCTCGCTCAACCCGTTTCGTCTCGCTGCGCTCGCTCAACGACCCGCGGGCTACGCTCGCTCAACCACCCGAGAGCTGCGCTCGCTCAACCACCCGAGAGCTGCGCTCGCTCAACCACCCGAGGGCTACGCTCGCTCAACGACCCGAGAGCTACGCGCGCTCAACGACCCGAGGGCTACGCTCGCTCAACGACCCGAGAGCTGCGCTCGCTCAACCACCCGAGAGCTGCGCTCGCTCAACCACCCGAGAGCGGCTCACGCGTCGACCGGAACCGCCGAGACCGTCTTGTCGATCGTGAACTGCCCGAGCACGCGGGTGCCGATGTAGAGCACTGCCGTCTGCCCAGGGGCGACGCCGTCGAGTGGCACCTCCGGCACGACGCGAACCCCGTCGACCGTCACGTGAGCAGCAGCGGGCACCGGTTCGGAGTGCGCGCGGATCTGCACGTGGCACTCGAACTCCGATGTCGTCGGCACAGCGCCCGCCCACGAGTACCGCTCTCCTGAGATCTCACCGATCGCCAGCGCTTCCTTGGGACCGACCACCACGGTGTTCGACACCGGCCGCACCTCGAGCACGAACCGCGGTTTGCCGTCGGCTGCAGGGATTCCGAGCTTCAGTCCCTTGCGCTGTCCGACAGTGAACGCGTGCGCGCCCTCGTGCGAACCGATCACGGTGCCGGAACGGTCCAGGATCTCGCCCTGCTCCGCACCGACCTTCTCGGCCAACCATCCGCGCGTGTCTCCGTCGGGGATGAAGCAGATGTCGTGGCTGTCGGGCTTCTGCGCGACGCTGAGGCCGCGCTCGGCCGCCTCGGCACGCACGAGCGCCTTCGACGGCGTCGAGCCGAGCGGGAAATAGGTGTGCGCGAGCTGCTCGGCGTTGAGCACGCCCAGCACGTACGACTGGTCCTTCGCGTTGTCCGATGCCCGATGCAGCTCGAGCCCCCCCTCGCCCTCGACGAGGGTCGCGTAGTGCCCGGTGCACACGGCATCGAAGCCGAGTTCGATCGCGCGCTCGAGGAGGGCGGCGAACTTGATCTTCTCGTTGCATCGCATGCACGGGTTCGGCGTGCGGCCGGCCCGGTACTCGGAGATGAAGTCATCGATCACGTCGTCGCGGAAGCGCTCGGAGAAGTCCCAGACATAGAACGGGATGCCGAGCTTGTCAGACGCCCTGCGCGCATCCATGGCGTCCTCGATCGTGCAGCACCCTCTGCTGCCGGTGCGCAGCGTGCCGCCGGCCCTGGAGAGCGCGAGATGCACCCCGGTGACGTCGTGTCCTGCCTCGACGGCGCGTGCCGCCGCAACGGCTGAGTCCACGCCACCGCTCATGGCCGCAAGAATTCGCATTGGTACAGTCTACGAGCGTGACGCTTCGGCAGGCTCAGTGAGCGCTCAGTTTTCCGGATGCTCGCGCGTACGCATCGGCGATCGCCCCGAGCACCGCGTCGACCTCGGCGTCGGTCGAGGTGCGCCCGAGCGTGAAGCGCAGAACGCTGCGCGCATCCCGCTCCCCGCGGCCCATCGCCATCACGACGTGTGACGGCTCGGCGACGCCGGCCTGGCAGGCGGAGCCGGTGGATGCCGCGACCCCGGCGACATCGAGCAGGAAGAGCAGGCTCTCTCCCACTGCCCCCGGAAAAAGCATGTGCACGTTGTTCGGGAGACGGTCGACCGGATCGCCGAGAAGTTCTGCCGACGGCACAGCGGTGCGGATGCCGTCGATCAGACGATCACGCAGTGCCGTGAGCCGCGCTCCCTCGGTTTCGCGCTCCGCCTCGGCGAGCTCCAGTGCGACCGCGAAGGCAGCAGCACCTGCGACGTCCTGCGTTCCGGCGCGGAGCCCTCGTTGCTGCGCACCTCCGTGCAGCAGACGGGTGAGCTTGGCCGTACGTGCGACGACGAGCGCGCCGACACCCACCGGGGCGCCGATCTTGTGCCCCGCGACGCTCATCGCGACCAGACCGACGCCCGCGCCGGCATCCGCTCGAAGGTCCCGGAACGACAGCGCCACATGTCCGAAGGCGCCTACTGCGTCCAAGTGCAACGGCACACGAGCCGCCGCCGCCGCGCCCGCGAGAGCGGCGGCATCGTTGATCGTGCCCACTTCGTTGTTCGCGACGAGCGCCGTGGCCAGTGCAGCCCGCTCGTATGCTGCGCCGGCCAAGGCGCGTGCGAACGCATCCGCCTCGATGCGCCCGGCCGCGGTCAGCGGTACCCGACGCAACACGGCGCCTTCGGCCGCAAGAGCACCGGCCGTGTCCATGCTCGCGTGGTGCTCGCCGTCCGGCAGCACGATGATCTCGGCATCCGCCTCCCGCGCATCCCAGAGCCCGCGCAGGGCCGTATTGATCGACTCGGTGCCGCCAGAGGTCAACACGACCTCAATGGGGTCGCACCCCAGCACCGCGGCGATCCGCTCGCGCGACTCTTCGAGCAGCCTGCGGGCATCCTGACCCGCGCCGTGGGTCGATGACGCGTTGCCGACGACTTCCGTGGCATCCAGCCAGGCATCGCGCGCCTCAGGGCGCAGCGGCGTGGTCGCAGCGTGATCGAGATAGAACCTCATCCCTCAACTCTCCCCCATTTCTCGCGACACGGCACATGGAACTGAGTACGCGCTGTCATGAGACTGCAACACATCCCGCCTAATGTGTACTCATGCCCGAGTCCCAAGACTTCACTGCGCCCGGCGGCGCTGCCCTCGACGACCTCGGCGTGCGTCTGCACGACGGCGTCGCGACCCTGCGCGTCTGGTCGCAGAACGCCTCGTCGATAGAACTCGTGATCTTCGACGAGACCGACCTCGACTGGGTCACCGATGAGGTCGACCTCGAGCGTGGCACGGGCGACGTCTGGGAGGTCACCACCGACCTGCTGCAGCCCGGGACCAGGTACGCCGTCCGCGTCGGCGGTCCGCACGGCCCCGGCAACACATTCAATCCCGAGACGCTGCTTCTCGATCCGTATGCCAAGGGCCTTGCCCAGGGCGACGGATACGAGGAATGGCGCTCGGTCGTCATCGTCGACGGCTTCGACTGGGCTGAATCGCGCAAGCCCCGCATCCCGCTCGATCGCACGGTGATCTACGAGGCGCACCTGAAGGGAGTGACCAAGCGTCAGCCGGACGTACCGCCGGCGCTTCACGGCACCTATGCGGGTCTCGCCCACCCGGCGATGATCGAGTACTTCCATTCGCTGGGCATCACCTCGATCGAGCTCCTCCCTGTGCACGCCTTCGTCCCGGAGCCGCGTCTCCTCGAGCGCGGGCTCACGAACTACTGGGGTTACAACACCCTCAACTTCTTCACACCGCACAACGCCTACGCCACGGACGACGCTCGCAAAGAGGGTCCGGAGGCCGTGCTCGCCGAGTTCAAGGGCATGGTCAAGCTGTTGCACGAGGCGGGTCTTGAGGTCATTCTCGATGTCGTCTACAACCACACCTCGGAAGAGGGCATCGGCGGGCCCCGTTCGAGTCTGCGCGGCATCGATAATGCCAACTACTACCGTCAGCAGCCCGACGGCGTCTACATCGACACCACCGGATGCGGCAACACGCTCGACACCTCGAAGGATGCCGCAGCACGGCTCGTGCTGGATTCTCTGCGGTACTGGGCGCAGGAGATGCAGATCGACGGCTTCCGGTTCGATCTCGCGGCTGCTCTCGGCCGCGACGAGAACCACGAGTACACGCCGGAGCATCCGCTTCTCCTCGCCATCCGCGACGATCCGGCCCTGCAGGACGTCAAGCTCATCGCCGAGCCGTGGGATGTCGGTCTCGGCGGCTGGCAGACCGGGAACTTCACCGACGGGTGGCTGGAGTGGAACGACCGCTATCGCGACCGCGTGCGCAATTTCTGGCTCAGTGACATCGACTACGCGCGCCGCGCATCCGCACCTGTGGGCATCGGCGGCTTCGCGACCCGACTGGCCGGATCATCGAACACTTTCAGCGAAGATCGAGGACCTCTCGCGAGCGTGAACTTCATCACCGCGCACGACGGCTTCACCTTGCGTGATCTGGTCACCTACGACGTCAAGCACAATGAGGCCAACGGCGAGGACAACCGCGACGGCGCCGACACGAACCGCTCGTTCAACCACGGCGTCGAGGGCCCCACGACCGACCCCCTGGTCGAGGCCGCACGGCGCAAGGCCATGCGCAACCTTCTCGGCACACTGCTGCTGTCGGCCGGCATCCCGATGCTGACGGCCGGAGATGAGAGCGGACGCACGCAGAGCGGCAACAACAACGCCTATGCCCATGACTCCGACCTCACCTGGCTGAGCTGGGACGACGAGGATTGGCAGAAGGACCTCCGCGCCCATGTCTCGGCGCTCACCAGGCTCCGCCGTGAGAACCCCTCGCTCCGGCCGAGCCGCTATGCGCGTCTCGGCGAGCACACGCCCAATGCCTCGGTCATGGACTGGTACGACCAGAACGGCGAGACGATGGAGCAGGAGCAGTGGACCGATCCGGGCAACCGCACACTGCAGTACGTCGCCGCTTCCACGCCGGTGGACGAGCCGGCCAATCGCATTCTGCTCGTCGTGCACGGCATCGAATCCCCCGTCGAGATCACGCTGCCCGCGCTGGAGGATGCGAGCCGATTCGTGTCGCTGTGGTCGAGCTCCGACGAACATCCCGGAGGCGAATCGGAGACGTTCGCGCCTGGCGATGTGCTCGCGACGCCGGGAACATCGATGCGTCTCTTCCGCGTCGAGTGACGCTGCCCGGACACGGCATGGTGGCGGGTGTCGAGTCTCGTCGCGGCGGGGTACATTCAGGGTGTGGCTGCACGTTCTGGCAATCGTCCCGCGGCGCTTCGAAGCCCCGCACAGATCCCCCTGCGGCCCCGTGCCGCGGATGAACGAGAGGTCACGGTACGCACCGGGGTGAAGGATGCTCCGGCGCACCTCACGCAGACGCTCACCGGGCGCATCCCGCTCGCGGATGCGACCCCGGCCGCGCCGGGTGGGTTCCCTGCCAAGGCCTTCGTCGGCGAAGTGGTGCCTTTCCGGGTCGTCGCGTTCCGCGAGGGCCACGATCGGATCGGCGTGCATGTGCGTCTTACGGCGCCGAACGGCGAGGAGAGTCTGCACCGCCTGGCGGCACTTCACGACGGCACCGACTCCTGGCGCACCGAGATCGCGCTCGATGTGCAGGGACTGTGGCGGTACCGGTTCGAGGCTTTCGCGGACGATCACGCCACCTGGGCCCACGCCGCTGCGGTGAAGATCGCGGCAGAAGTCGACGTGGAGGTGATGGCCGCCCTCGGCCGGGAGCTGTTCACGCGCGCCGCGGGCGAGAAGGCCAGGCCCGCGGCAGAGCGCGCGCGTCTCAGAGCGGTCGCCGCGACGCTCACCGGGGCGGATGCCGCCACCGCACTGTCGGTCGCCACGGATCCAGGCCTCGCCGCGCTGTTCGCCGCCAGGCCGCTCGCCTCGCTCACCTCGGCCTCCGCCGAGCAGACGCTGGTCGTCGAGCGGACCACCGCGGGCGTGGGCGCATGGTACGAGTTCTTCCCTCGCTCGGAGGGAGCGAAGCGCAAGGCCGATGGCACGATCAGGAGCGGCACGTTCCGCACCGCGGCGAAGCGCCTTCCGGGCGTCGCCGCCATGGGCTTCGACGTGCTCTACCTGCCACCGATCCACCCGATCGGCAGAACGCACCGCAAGGGACCGAACAACGCCCTGGATGCCGCGCCCGCAGACCCTGGTTCGCCCTGGGCGATCGGGGCAGCAGAGGGCGGACACGATGCAGTGCATCCGGATCTCGGCACTCCGGCGGACTTCCGATTCTTCGTGCGCGAGGCGCGGAAGGTCGGTCTCGAGGTCGCTCTCGACCTGGCGCTGCAGGCCTCCCCCGATCATCCGTGGGTCACCTCCCACCCCGAGTGGTTCACGACCCTTCCCGACGGGACCATCGCCTACGCCGAGAACCCGCCGAAGAAGTATCAGGACATCTATCCGCTGAACTTCGATGGCGACCCCGACGGGCTCTCGACCGAGGTGCTGCGCATCGTCGAGCACTGGGTGTCGCAGGGCGTGTCGATCTTCCGCGTGGACAACCCGCACACCAAGCCGCTCCGGTTCTGGGAGTGGCTCATCGCTCGCGTGACCGCGGCGCATCCCGACGTCGTGTTCCTCGCAGAGGCGTTCACCCGGCCGGCCCCGCTACGGGGCCTGGCTGCGGCAGGCTTCCAGCAGAGCTACACGTACTTCACGTGGCGCAACACGAAGCGCGAACTCGAGGACTTCCTCACCGGGCTCGCCACTGGGACGGCGGACTTCCTCCGCCCGAACCTGTTCGTGAACACCCCCGATATCCTCACCGAGTATCTGCAGTTCGGCGGTCGGGCCGCGTACCGCATCCGGGCGGCCATCGCCGCGACCGCAGCCCCGACCTACGGTGTGTACGCCGGTTTCGAACTGTACGAGAACGTCGCGCGTCCGGGGTCCGAGGAGAACATCGACAACGAGAAGTACGAGTACAAGCTGCGCGACTTCGCCGCTGCTGAGGCATCCGGCGATTCGCTCGCTCCTTTCCTCCGGCGACTGAATGAGATCCGTGCAGCCCATCCGGCTCTGCGGCAGCTGCGCAACCTCAGGGTGCACTGGAGCGACGACGACAGCATCCTGGTGTACTCCAAGCATCTCGACGCCGCGTTCACCGGCACCGGGTCCTCCGACACGATCATCGTCGTCGTCAACGTCGATCCCCACTCGGTGCGTGAGACCACCGTGCACGTGGACACATCGGCGTGGGGCGTCGACGGCGGTACCGAGTACGAGGTCGAGGATCTCGTCACCGGCGCGGTATGGACCTGGTCCGATCACAACTTCGTCAGACTCGACGCCTTCGTCGAGCCGGTGCACATCCTCAAGGTGAAGGAGCGGTCATGAACTACATCGAGGACGTCGTCGCATCACACGACTGGGAAGCCGTCGCGGCAGGTGCGCATCACGCTCCGCACGACGTGCTCGGGGCGCACCCGATGAAGGACGCGACCGGCCGCACCCGCACCACGATCCGCGTGCGACGTCCGCTGGCGGAGAGAGTGGATGCCGTCTTCAGCGACGACACGCGCCTGACGCTCGTCCATGCCGAGCACGGCATATGGGAGGGGCAGCACGACGGATCACCCGTTCCGTATCGGATCGCCACGGTATACGAAGGCCAGGACGAGCAGGTGGCAGGCGACCCCTACCGCCATCTTCCGACCGTCGGCGACCTCGACCTGCACCTGATCGCCGAAGGCCGCCATGAGCGCCTCTGGGAGGTTCTGGGTGCGAACGTGCATCTGCTCGACGGTGAGATCGGAGTGTCGTTCGCCGTCTGGGCCCCCAATGCCCGGGCCGTCCGGGTGGTGGGCGAGCACAACGGCTGGAGTGGCGAGGGCCACAGCATGCGTTCGATGGGCGTGAGCGGGCTCTGGGAGCTGTTCATCCCGGACCTCAGCCCTGGAGCGCTCTACAAGTACGAGATCCTGACGCGTGACGGTCGCTGGATCCTCAAGGCGGATCCGATGGCGCGCCGCACGCAGGTCCCGCCGCTGACGGCATCGGTCGTCCCGTTCTCCGCGTATTCGTGGCAGGACGGCGCCTGGATGACCCGGCGCGCGGCGACGCATGCCGTCGCACAGCCGATGTCGATCTACGAAGTGCACCTCGGCTCCTGGCGCAACGGACTGGGATACCGTGAGATCGCCGACCCGCTCATCGACCATGTGCTGGAGACCGGGTTCACGCATGTCGAGTTCATGCCGCTCGCCGAGCATCCGTTCGGCGGCTCCTGGGGCTATCAGGTGAGCGGATACTATGCGCCGACAGCGCGCTTCGGGACGCCGGACGACCTGCGCTATCTCGTCGATCGCCTGCACCAGGCCGGCATCGGTGTCATCCTCGACTGGGTGCCTGGCCACTTCCCGAAGGATGACTTCGCACTCGCCCGTTTCGACGGCCTGCCCGTGTACGAGCATCCGGATCCGCGCCGCGGAGAGCATCAGGACTGGGGCACGCTGATCTTCGACTACGGTCGCCCTGAAGTGCGCGGCTTCCTCGTCGCGAACGCGCTGTACTGGTTCGATCAGTTCCACATCGACGGCCTCCGCGTCGACGCAGTCGCCTCGATACTCTACCTCGACTACTCGCGACAGGACGGCGAGTGGGAGCCGAACATCCACGGCGGTCGGGAGAATCTCGAAGCGATCCGCTTCCTTCAGGAGGTCAACGCGACCGCGTACCGGGCCCACCCTGGGATCGTGATGATCGCGGAGGAGTCGACCAGTTTCCCGGGGGTCACCGGTCCCACCGATCACGCGGGGCTCGGGTTCGGGTTCAAGTGGAACATGGGCTGGATGAACGACTCGCTGCAGTACATCGCGCGCGACCCGATGTATCGTGCGCACCACGAGGGCGAGATGACGTTCTCGTTCGTGTACGCCTTCGGCGAGAACTACCTGCTCCCGATCAGCCACGACGAAGTCGTGCACGGCAAGGGCAGTCTGCTGTCGAAGATGCCTGGCGATCACGCGCACAAGCTCTCGAACGTGCGTGCCTATCTCGCGTACATGTGGGGGCACCCTGGCAAGAACCTGCTGTTCATGGGTCAGGAGTTCGGACAGCTCGCGGAGTGGTCCGAGTCCAGGCAGCTGGATTGGTGGCTCCTCGATCAACCGTCGCATGCGCAGCTGCAGCACTTCGTGGCCGAGATGAACGGCGCCTACCGCGCCAGCGCTCCGCTGTGGGAACGAGACGGCGACAGCACGCGCTTCCGTCGCCTCGGCGCACCGTCGTGGGATCCGAACGTGATCGCCTTCGAACGCCGTGACGAACACGGCGGCCGCATCGTGGTGATCAGCAACTTCGCCGGTGTCGAACGCGCCGGACTCCCGCTGCACCTGCCGGTGCAGGGCGTGTGGGACGAGATCCTCAACACGGATGCCGTGGAGTTCGGCGGCTCCGGGATCGGCAACTACGGCCGCATCGCCGCGCATGTCGACGGCGAGCACGGCACTCCGACGACGAAGATCACCCTGCCTGCACTGTCGACGATCTGGCTGCGATACCGCGCGGAGCGACTAGAACAGCAGCGATGAGAGGCGGTTGCGCGCCGCGATCACCCGAGCATCGCCGGTGCCGATGAGCCCGAACAGTTCGACGAGGCGCTCCCGCACCGGGGCGCGCTCGTCGGACGGCAGGGCCGCGAAGAGATCGAGCAGTCTTCCGAACGCGTCGTCCACGTGGCCACCGGAGATATCGAGGTCGGCGACGGCGAACTGCGCCTGCACGTCGAGCGGTGCAGCAGCTGCGGCCGCCCGCGCCTGCTGAAGATCGAGGCCCTGCACGCGATCGAGCAGCCGCACCTGGCCGAGTCCTGCGCGAGCGTCCTCGTCGCGCGGGTTCTCCGCGAGCGCCTTCTCGTAGGCGGTGATGGCCGCCGGGAAGTCACCCGCCTCGATCGCCGCGAACGCCTCCGCGTGCAGAGGCGGCAGCGGAGCCTCTTGCGGCTCCTCCGCGTCATCGGCACCCGGTTCCCCTGAGTCGGCCGCAGCGCCCGCGACTGATCCGGTGACACCGTTCTGGGCGGCCACCTGCAGCAGCTGATCGAACACCTGACGCACCTGCTCCTCGGGAACCGCACCGGTGAACATCGGTACCGGCTGCCCGGCGATCAGGGCGACGACCATCGGAATGGACTGCGCGCGGAAGCTCTGCGCGAGCTGCGGATTCGCATCCACGTCGACTTTGGCGAGCACGACACGTCCGCCGAGCTCCGTGACGACCTTCTCGAGGATCGGGCTGAGCTGCTTGCAGGGCCCGCACCATTCGGCCCACAGGTCGACGACGATCGGCACGGTGCGCGAGAGCTCCATGATCTGGCCGAACGTGGCGTCCGTGACATCGACGATGAATCCGCCCGCGGCTGGAGTCTCGGCGCCCGCCGGTGCCGGCGAGGCGTCGGCGGGAGGCGCCGGTCGGTTGCGCAGGCTCGAGAGGTCGACGGCGCCACGAAGGGCGGCTGGTGAGATGTCGCTCATTGGATCACTTCCACGTTGAGGATGTCTTGACGCACGGCGAGGAGGCGGATCTGCTCCGATGACCCCTGGGCGGGCACCGAGAAGAACAGCTGGAGTCCATATGTGGTCACGACGCCCTTGGCAGCCTCCTCGACCCCAGTGAGCGTCTTCGCTTCGGGGTTCTCCCCGAACTTGATCACCGCGTCCGTCGACGTCGGCGCGATGGTCTCGCTGTCGACCATCGACACGGCCACGATCGCTCCGCTGTCCAGCGTCGCCAAGGCCACGGCGGGCTGGTCGGCCGGCACGATGTCGAACGCTGTGCTCGAGGTCTCGGCGGCGCCGTTGTCCACGAGCGACTGCGTGACGGCCGCGCGGCTCGCCGAGATGGAGTCCGCCAGCGTGATGCTCACCGGATCGAACAGCGAACGGAACTCGCTCTTCTCGCCGCTGTCCACCACATCCGCGAAGGCCGTCGCGAGCTCTTCGGGTGCGAGTGCGAGGAACGCGGATGCGTTCTCCGTGATGAGGCTGGTCCCCAGCCATGCGGGGGCGAGCTCCGGCACCTCGGCAGAAGCCTGCATCTCGGCGACGTTGGCGACCTGGTAGTTCGACCACGGATCGGCCTGCGTCATGGTGAGGATGACCGGTGGCACAGTGTCGTCGCTCTTGCTCTTGCTGAGCGCGAGAACGGTGCGCGGCCACTCGTCCGTCGCCTGAGGCAGGAGCACCTCGATGACATCGGTCGGGATGGTGGCGGGCAGTGCACGGTCGGTGAGCGTCGCACGCAGGGTGTAGTCGGTGCTCCTCGCTGCAAGCGCGGCACCGGCCAGACGAGTGCCGGCGAGGTCGATGTCGAGCGACGCGTCAGCTTCTTCAAGAGTGCCGGCGATGCTCTTGAGGATGCGGGAAGCCTGAGCCTCTGTGACTGCCGGTGGCTTCTGATCCTCCGGTGTGATGACGGTCTGCGTCGGCGACGGCGTCGGCGAAGGATCTGCGAACTGCGGCCACGAGTCGCTGGAGCAGCCGGCGAACAGCAACGCGGCCACTCCGAATGCGGGCAGCACCAGCAGCCTGCGGCGCACGCTGTGCGCACGGCGCTCGCTCTTCGGCGCGCTCTTCTCCTCCGGTGCGCCGTCGGATGCGGGTTCGGCGTCGCCAGTGGCCTCGAGCGACTCGCGAACGGGTGCCGACTCGACGGCGAGGTCGATGGGTTCAGTGGCCGGCATCGGACCTGGCCCCTTGCGGCGCGGACCGCGTCCCCTGCGCTGATGGCGGATCGCCAGCACATACATGACGAGGCCGAACAGCAGCACAGCGCCGCCTGCGGCGATGAGCGGTCCGACCCAGGGCGTGGACCGATCGAGCGGCCAGGAGACGACGACATCCGAGGGTGCGTCCTGGGTTCCGTCCTTCGCGATGAGAACGCTCATGCCCTCCGGCAGCTGCATGTCGGTGATCAGCTGATCGGCCTCGCTGAAGGAATCGAGCCAGAGATCCGACCCCACTGGGTTGCGGCCCTCCGGCTCGGCGGTGTCACCCTCGGCGGCACCGCTCTCGTCCTCCGGTGCGACCTCCGGCTCGACGAGAGTGGAGACGCTCTCGCCGTCGGAGTCGAGTGCGACCGCGTTGTACTCGGCATCCAAGAGCCATGCCTTCAGATCGGCGGTGCGACCATAGGCGACGAAGATGTCGCCCTCGCCGCGGACCAGCAGCGTCTGCTGGCCCGGATTCTCACGGAGCACCGCTCCGTCCACGAGCGTGAAGGGCGCGGGCTCCTCGACACTCAACTCCGTCTGCTGGGCCGATGGACCCATGAAGATGGTTCGCTGAGCGATGCCTGCTCCGATGAGAAGCGTGGCCAGGACGAAGGCCACGACGGCCCATACGAAACGCACGAAAAGTCTCCTTACGTGATCCGGGCGCCTCGCCCAGATCTCCGCTCGACGTTTCAGACTATCGAAACAGGCTGAGTGTTGACTACGAGGGGGCGGCAACGTTCCCCGAGCGGCACGTCGTCGATGGCGTCCGCCGCTTGCCGACTACCCTGAGATCAGTCTTGTCGAGGAGGGCCCATGAAGGTTCACAATCCGTTCCGCACGGCCCTTGTGGCGACGCTCGGAGTGGGACTGGGCATCCTGCTCATCGGCAGCGTGCAATCGCTCTCCACCGTGCTGCTCTACGTCGGCACCGCGCTGTTCATCAGCCTCGGGCTCGATCCGGTCATCTCGTTCCTGGAGCGCCGTCGGTTGCCGCGTTGGCTCGCGGTCATCCTCACGATCCTCGGTGTCCTCGGCATCTTCGCCGGAATCGTGCTCATCGTCCTGCCGATCATCATCGACCAGGTGAGCCAGCTCGTGGAACAGATCACCGCGCTCGTCCAGTCGAGCAACGACATCTGGGGCGATCTGCGGGAGTGGCTGGGAGCAGTGTTCCCGGCACTGGACATCGATCGCATCCTGACCGAGTCGCAGGACTGGTTGCTCGCGAACATGGGTGACATCACCGGCGGCGTGATCGCTGTGAGCCTCAACCTCGTGACCGGACTGTTCGGCGCCTTCATCGTGCTGATCCTGACCATCTATCTGACCGCGTCGACGCCGTCTCTGAAGCGTTCGGTCTATCAGCTGGTTCCGGCATCCCGACGCCCTCGCTTCGTCGACCTGGCCGAGCAGATCACCGACTCGGTCGGCTACTACGTCATGGGCCAGGTCACGCTCGGCGTGATCAACGGTGTGCTCAGCGCGATCTTCCTCAGCATCATCGGCCACCCGTTCGCCGCCGTGCTCGCGGTGGTCGCGTTCTTCTTCTCGCTCATCCCGCTCGTGGGAACCCTCACCGGCTCCACGCTCATCGTGCTCGCGTGCCTGATTCCGGGTGTCGGCTCCCCGGCAACGGCGATTGCGGCCGGCGTCTATTACCTGATCTACATGCAGATCGAGGCGTACGTGATCTCACCGCGCATCATGAGTCGCGCAGTCTCGGTTCCCGGGGCAGTCGTCGTCGTTGCTGCGCTCGCCGGCGGGTCGCTGCTGGGATTGCTCGGCGCACTCATCGCGATTCCGGTCGCGGCGAGCATCCTGATCATCTACCGTCAGGTGCTCATCCCCCGCATGAACGAGAGATGACCGGCCATTCGTTCGGGAGCGGCAGCGCATCCGGATTCACCACGGCGACGATCTCGGTGAGCACGCGGCGCGTCTGGGCCTCTCCGACCCACAGGTGCTTGCCGCCTTCGACATCGATCAGCGTGATGTCGGGAATCGACGCGAAGCGCTCCCGAGCCTCTTCGGGGCGCAGGTAGTCGTCGAGCTCGGGGATGACCGCGATCACCCGGCGCTCATCGCCCGCCCACGCCGAGAGATCATCCGCAGTCGCCCTGTGCAACGGGGGCGAGAGCAGGATGATGCCCTCCACGTCGTGCTCACGCCCGTACTTCAGTGCGAGCTCAGTGCCGAACGACCAGCCCAGCAGCCACGGACGCGGCAGAGCCCTCTCATGGACGAAGTCCATCGCCGCGGCCACATCGAACTGCTCGGCTTCGCCGCCGTCGAACTTCCCCTGACTCGTGCCACGCGGCGACGTCGTACCACGCGTGTTGAATCGCAGCACGGCCAGATCTGCCAGGGCGGGGAGGCGCGCGGCGGCCTTTCGCAGAATGTGCGAATCCATGAACCCACCGGCGGTCGGGAGCGGGTGCAGCGTCACAAGCGTCGCAACGGGTGCATCGGTCTCGGGGAGTGCCAATTCGCCCACCAGCGTCAACTCATCCGCCGTGGACAGTTCGATCGCCTCCCGCCGTGCCGGCAGCTCCAGCGGTCCGCGGATCTCCAGGCTCACGCCATCCTCCAGCAGTGTGTGTGCCAATGCCGCCGCGCGGCGAGGTCGGCCGCATCGCCGAGCACACCGTCGGCACGCCAGACGACCTGGTGCGCAGTGCCGGCGACGATCGTACCGCCGCATCCGGGGCAGATGTATTCCTTCTGGGCCTGCTGCCCCGACACCGGCTGCACAGTCCATTCCCGGCCCTGGCGCGTCTCTGCGCGCTTCCAGCCCGAGAGCAGCCGGTCGAAGGAGTCGTCAGTGTCAGGGCGCTCCTGGCGCCGCCTGTGCGAGCGTGGCATGTCGGAGCATTACCACCAGTTGTTGTTGATCCAGAAGTCGTAAGCCCCGGCCCAACTGCCGTAGCGTCCTGTCGCGTAGCCGTTCGCCCAGCGCAGGTTGTCGACCGGGTCGTAGCCGTTGCCCGGCACCTTGCTGCACGGCAGCGCCTGTACGAGACCGCACGCGCCGGACGAGGAGTTCGTGGCGTTCGGATTCCAACCGCTCTCCTTGGAGACGACGTAGTCCACATAGCCCCAGTCGCTCGACGCGATGCCGGCCGCCGCCATCCACTCCGCCGGTGCACCGCCGCCCGTGTAGTACAGCGGGCCGGCGCTTCCTGAGGAATCCGAGGAATCCGAATCGGTCGACGCGACCTCTGGTTCCGGCGTCGGAGTGGGCGTGGGAGTCGGTGTCACATAGACGTCGTAGGCGCCGCGGGAGACCGGCGCGATGGTAGCGCCCTCGGCCGTGACCGTCAGATCTTGCGTGTCCTGGACTGCGAGCGAGAAAGGCGTCTGCACGTCTGCCACCGGAGGATCCGCGAGCGCCATGCCTGTGGGCGCCACGATCGCGGCTGCGAAGGCGACGACGCCGAACGCCGCGAAGCCGCCGACGACACCACGCCTGCGCGACCAACGACGAGGAGTGCGCGCGGGTGATTTCTTGGGTGCGGTTCTCACCGGCGCATCGCTGGCGATGGCGGGATCGATCTCGGTGCCGGAAGTCACAATAGCTTCAGTGTAACCAGCCGCGCCTGAGACCTCCATCCGAATGCCGGGACGGTCGTTCAGCGAACCGCGAGGATCACGTCGATCGTGGCATCCAGCAGCGCATCGACCTGCTCTTCGCGGTAGCCGCCGCGCTGCATCCGGAATGCAGCCGATCGCAGCTGTTCGACCGACAGTTCATCACCATCGCGCAGGTACCGTACGATCCGTGCGGCGACGTGATCGACCTCGTCGACGCGGTATCCGAATGACAGGAAGCCCGTGCGTGCGAACTTGTGCCGGCGGCTGCGCGCCAGATGGTCGAGTATGAGCTGCGCATCCGAGCGCGCGTGCTCGACCCATGCCTGCGCACCCTCGACGCGCACGGCGCGCTCACGCTGCCGTGCGGCCAGCGCATCCTCCACACGCCCGAGAGCGGCATCGACCTCAGCGATGTCGTATCCGCCCTTGACGAGCGGGAAGGATGCCACGCGCACGTCGGCGGCGGAGAGATCGTCGGTGTCGTCCTCGAAGCTGTCACGGGCCGCAGCCAAGAACGTGTCCACCGCGACGCGGTGGTATCCGCGCTCGCGACCACTCGCCAGTCCGAAGGCGGGCGCCGCCTTGTCGTCGTCGATCTCAGTCACACCGTTCACCGTATCCGAAGTCATGGAAGCGTCATCCAAGGCGAGAGCAGGAAGTACAGGCTCAGCGCCGGAATGGTCGAGGGAAGGATGCTGTCCAGTCGATCCAGGAGCCCTCCGTGGCCGGGGAGCCATGAGCTCATGTCCTTGATGCCCATGTCACGTTTGATCATCGACTCGGCGAGATCGCCCAGGGTGGCGGTGAGCAGAATGGCGACGCCGAAGATCACGCCCGCCCACCACGGCAGGTTGAGCAGGAAGATCGCGAGGAGCACGCCTGCGGCGACGGCAGCGACCACAGCGCCGGCGAAGCCTTCCCAGGTCTTCTTCGGGCTGATGCGCGGCGCCATCGGATGCGTGCCGAAGGCGAGTCCGGCAGCATAGGCGCCGGTGTCGGATGCGACGGCGATCGCGACGAACGCGAGCACCCACCACTGCCCGCCCTCCTGGGCGAGCAGGAGCAGAGCGATGCCGGTGAGGAAGGGCACGTACACCTGGACGAAGCCACTGACGAGGGCATCGGTGAGCACGTCACCGTATGTACGGCCGTCCTTCGACATCATCTGCGCAAGAAGACGCCACACGACGACGAACACGACGGCGACCAGCAAAGCGACCCAGATGAGCCACGGCGGTGCGAAGTAGCCGGCGAGCACCAGCGCGACGCCGGCGATGATCTGCGGGACGAGGTCGATCCGGCGGCCCGCAGCGCTCAGCGCCCGTGCCAGCTCGAAGATCCCGAGCACCGCGATCGCCAGGGCGATCGGGACGAACAGCTCTTTGATGAAGATCAGCGAGGCCAGCAGGATCGCACCGAATCCGAGCCCGACCAGGATCGCGAGGATCAGGTCGCGGCCGGTGCGCGCCTTTATCCGCTCATTCGCCTGATCGAGATGCTCCCTGGCCTGAGTCACATGAGTCTCGAACTCGCCCCTGGCCTGGCGCAGTTGCTCCCGCATCGCGGCGGTCGGATCGACAGGATGCGCAGACCCGGCCGGCAGCGGCGGACGCGGCGGAATCGACCCCTCGTCCACGACGGGGAGGTCGACTTCCGGGGTGGCTCCATCACGTGCTTCGCGCCGCGTCAGCGGGCGTTGCTCGTCGGCGGAGCCGGCTGCGGCGCTCATCCTGGGTTATACCTCGAGCAGCTCGGTCTCTTTGCGCTTGAGGGCGTCGTCGACGAGGTCGACGTGCTGGCGCGTGATCGCGTCGAGTTCCTTCTCGCCACGTGAGATCTCGTCTTCGCCGACGTCGCTCTTGAGCGCGTCGAGCTCATCTTTGGACTTGCGACGGATGCCGCGGAGGTGCACCTTCGCGTCCTCGCCCTTCGTACGCACGAGCTTGACGTACTCCTTGCGGCGCTCGGCGGTGAGCTCGGGCATCGTCACGCGCACGATGTTGCCGTCGTTCGTGGGATTCGCGCCCAGGTTCGGCATGTCGCGGATCGCCTGTTCGATGGCCTTCAGCGCGGTCTTGTCATACGGCGTGATCACGAGTGAACGTGCCTCAGGGTTCGCCATCGACGCGAGCTGCGCGAGGGGTGTGGGTGAACCGTAATAGTCCACCATCACCTTCTGGAACATCTGCGGGTTCGCCCGTCCGGTACGGACCGTGGCGAAGTCCTCTTTGGCGGCTTCGACCGCACGCGTCATTCGGGAGGTGGTTTCAGCGAGGACATCCGCGATCACGGTGACTCCTATCGTCGGGGTGTTCCAGCAACGTGGTGTTCCGGTAATTCTATCCGGGCATGCGCTCGGACCCGGCGTGGCGCGCCTCAGGCGGAGACGCGCGTGCCGATCGCCTCGCCGAGAAGCGCGCGGGTGACGTTTCCCGCGGGCTCCATGCCGAAGACCCGCATGTCCATGTTGTTGTCCATGCAGAGGCTGAACGCCGTCGAGTCGACGACCTTGAGGCCGCGCTGCAGCGCGTCGCGGTAGGTGACCTGCTCGATGCGGGTCGCGGTGGCATCCTTGTTGGGGTCGGCGGTGTAGACGGCGTCCACGCCGTTCTTGGCCACGAGCACCTCGTCGGCCCCGATCTCCAGGGCGCGCTGCGCTGCGACCGTGTCGGTCGAGAAGTACGGGAGTCCTGCGCCGGCGCCGAAGATCACGACACGACCCTTCTCCATGTGCCGCTCCGCGCGGCGCGGAATGTACGGCTCGGCCACCTGCGTCATCGAGATGGCGGACTGCACGCGAGTGGCGGCTCCGGCCTGCTCGAGGAAGTCCTGCAGAGCGAGCGCGTTCATGACCGTTCCGAGCATGCCCATGTAGTCGGCGCGTCCCCGGTCCATCCCGCGCTGGCTGAGCTCCGCACCGCGGAAGAAATTCCCACCGCCGACGACGATCGCGATCTCCACCTGGTCGACGGCCGCCGCGATCTCTCGTGCGATCTGGCCGACGACATCGGGATTGACGCCGAGCTGTCCAGCGCCGAAGGCCTCACCGGAGAGTTTGAGAAGGACGCGACGGCGTCCGGTGCGTTCGGTCATGGGTGGGTGATCCTCTCGTCCCGATTCAAGATAGTGCCTTGTGGGCATGAAGAAGGGGTTCGGATCACAATGATCCGAACCCCTTCCAGGTTGCTACGCGCCGACCTTGAAGCGTGCGAAGTCTGTCACGGTGATACCGGCATCCTTCGCCACCTGGGCGACAGAGAGCTTGTTGTCCTTGGCGTAGTCCTGCTCGAGCAGTGCGACCTGCTTGATGAAAGCGGAGACGCGGCCTTCGACGATCTTCGGCAGAGCAGCCTCGGGCTTGCCCTCGTTGCGCGAGATCTCGGTGACGATCTCACGCTCCTTCTCGACGGCGTCGGCCGGGACGGAGCCCCGGTCGAGGTAGGACGGGTTGGCGAACGAGATGTGCTGCGCGATGCTGCGCGCGGTCGCTGCATCGTCACCCGAGTAGGCGACGACGACACCGATCTGCGGCGGCAGGTCCTTGCTCGTGCGGTGCAGGTACACCTCGACGGAATCGCCGGAGACCGTGCGGACCTGGCGCAGCTCGACCTTCTCGCCGATGATGGCTGCCTCGTCCGAGATCAGCTCACCGACGCTCTGGTCGCCCGCGGATGCCGCGAGGGCTTCCTCGACCGTGTTCGCCTTGGCTGCGGCAGCAGCATCGGCGACCTTGTCCGCCAGCGCGATGAAGCGCTCGTTCTTCGCGACGAAGTCGGTCTCGCAGGCGAGCTCGATCAACGTGACGTTGCCGTCCTGCTCACGTGCGACGACGAGGCCCTCGCTCGTGGAACGGTCAGCGCGCTTCGCGTTGCCCTTCGCACCCTTGAGGCGGAGGATCTCGACGGCCTTCTCGCGGTCGCCTTCGGCTTCCTCGAGCGCCTTCTTCGTGTCGACCATTCCGGTGCCGAGCTGCTCGCGCAGCGCCTTGATGTCAGCGATGGTGAAGTTGGCCATGTGTGGTGGCTCCTTGCTTCGTGATGTGTGTGTACGCGGAATTACTTGGCGGCGTCGGCCTCGGCTGCCTCGGCCGGAGCCTCGGTCGCCTCGACGGCAGGAGCCTCTTCGGCAGCAGCTTCGGTCGCCTCTGCAGCAGGAACCTCAGCGGCAGCCTCTTCAGCCGGAGCCTCAGTCGCTTCAGCAGCAGGAGCCTCAGTCGCCTCAGCGGCAGGAGCCTCAGCAGCGTCGGCCGGAGTCTCGAGGAGTTCCTTCTCCCACTCGGCCAGCGGCTCAGCGTCACCCGACTCGGGGTTGTGCTTCTGCTGCAGGCCCTCGGCCGCGGCGTCGGCGATGATGCGGGTCAGCAGCGAGACGGAGCGGATCGCGTCGTCGTTGCCGGGGATCGGGTACTGGAAGTCGTCCGGGTCGGCGTTCGTGTCGAGGATGCCGATCACGGGGATGCCGAGCTTCTTGGCCTCGTCGATGGCGAGGTGCTCACGCTTCGCGTCGATGACCCACAGAGCCGAAGGCGTCTTGGTGAGGTTGCGGATACCGCCGAGCGACTTGTGCAGCTTGTCGAGCTCGCGCTTCTTGAGCAGCAGTTCCTTCTTGGTGAAGCCACTGTTGGCCGGAACCTCGTAGTCGAGCTCCTCGAGCTCCTTCATGCGTGCGAGACGCTTGGAGATCGTCTGGAAGTTGGTGAGGAGTCCGCCGAGCCAGCGCTGGTTCACGAAGGGCTGGCCGACGCGCGTGGCCTGCTCTGCCAGGATCTCCTGAGCCTGCTTCTTGGTGCCGACGAAGAGGATGGTGCCGCCGTGCGCGACCGTCTCCTTGACGAAGTCGTAGGCGCTGTCGATGTAGCCCAGCGACTGCTGCAGGTCGATGATGTGGATGCCGCTGCGCTCGGTGAGGATGAAGCGCTTGACCTTCGGGTTCCACCGACGGGTCTGGTGTCCGAAGTGCACGCCGCTGTCGAGCAGCTGGCGGATGGTGACCACAGCCATGGTCGTCTCCTGGTTCTGGCGCGTTCAGCGCCGTTGAGGTTGTGTCGCCGATCGGGTGATCGGCATGCCTGGCGCCCGGCACACGCCCACCCGCTCTTGCGAGCAGGACCTGAGGGAGTGGATGCCACGACCTTGTCCTTGCAGACGTCGATCGCTCTGGGCACGCGTAGTCACCCCGAAGTTCGAGGTGCGACCTCCAGTGTACAGGATCAGTCGCCATCGATTGCTCCTGCACAGGCCGCAGTCCTCCGGCGTTATCCCCCGGACGCGGGTTTCCCACTGCGCATCACTCACGCATGCTCCAAGATGGTCCGATGCGAGCCCAGAGCAGTTGCGACCGGCGGAACTTCACTGTCCCACGAGCGATCGCGTTCCTGCTGTTGCTGGTGATGCTGCCCGGTGCCGCTGTCGGGCCACCGACGCCGGACCCGCCGTGGACCTGGCCCGTCGACGGCGCGCGCACCGTGACGACGCCGTTCCGCGCACCCGCGCACGAGTACGGTCCCGGCCATCGTGGGATCGACATGTCGGCCCCGGTCGGCACCGTCGTGCGTGCGCCGGCGGACGGAGTCGTGGCGTTCCGCGGAGTGGTCGTGGATCGGCCGCTGCTCACACTCGATACCGGCGACGGGCTCGTGACGACGTTCGAGCCACTCGAATCGACGCTCTCGCCTGGTGCGGTGGTCGTCGCGGGCCAGGAGATCGGCACGGTCGCGCGGGGCGGTCACACCCCAGCGGGCGAGCTGCACCTCGGCGTGCGGTACCGCGACGTGTACATCAACCCCATGCTGTTGTTCGGGGAGGTGCCGCGGGCGATCCTCCTGCCGTGCTGCGGGCCGACCGGCGTCTCGGGCACCGGGACCGGTGCGCCTGACTCGCTCAGGCTCGCGGGTGCGCGAGTCGGTAGGTCGCTGTGAGTCGCTCCGAAGAGACGTGCGTGTAGATCTGGGTGGTTCCCAGGCTCGCGTGTCCGAGGATCTCCTGCACTGCTCTCAGATCCGCACCCCCGTCGAGCAGGTGCGTCGCGGCGGAATGCCGGAGTGCGTGCGGCCCGACGGCCTCGGCGCCGATGATCGGACCCAGCGCGTGGGCGACCAGCGTGTATACCGCGCGCGGGCCGAGGCGTCCGCCGCGCGCGCCGAGGAACACGGCGGGCGCGGTTCGTTCGGCGCGGGCGACCAGCACGGAGCGACCCCGTGTCAGATACGCGCCGAGCGCGTCGCGGGCGGGGATGCCGTATGGCACGACCCGTTCCTTGGATCCTTTGCCGACTACCCGGACAGTGGCGCGATCGAGGTCCAGATCGTCGATGTCGATCCCGCAGAGTTCCGAGACCCGCATGCCGGAGCCGTACAGCAGCTCGAGGATCGCATGATCGCGGAGATGGATGGGGTCGCCATCCGCTGCCGTCTCCCGACGCGCGTCGAGGAGATCGCGCATGCCGTCTTTCGATGCGACGGCGGGAAGCGTGCGGCCGCGCTTCGGCGCGACCAGTCGCAGGCTCGGATCCAGACCGATCAGCTCCTCGTCCTTCGCCCACGCGAAGAAGGAACGAGCGGCCGCCGCTCGTCTGGCCAACGTGGCGCGCGCGTCGCCGCGTCGGGTCGCGCGCCAGAGCCAGTCCCGCAGCGTCTCGAGATCGACATCGGCGAGCGAACTCTCTCCGACGGCATCCGAGAGATCATGCAGATCCGACCGGTACGCGCGCACCGTCGCGGGCGACAGCCTGCGCACCTGCGTCAGATGTGCGGTGAACGCATCCGCAGCGGCGTTCAGATCCATGAGACCAGCATGCCCTCCAGGGTCGCAGGTGCGCCGCGCCTCGCCGTGGCGCAGTCGGAGCCCGGCACGGAGGACCAGGGGAGATCATGCGACGCCGAGGCGCCATCCCGCCTCATCGCTCCGCACGCGCTCATCCAACGACAGCAGCCCCAGCAGCGCACGGACACGTTCTTCCGACAACCCCGAGATCCGGGCGAGCTCGATGGATGAGCGTGCGGTGCGGGTGCTCATGGCATCGAGGAGACGGGTCTGGTCGGGGTCGATACGCACCCCTTCTCCCCCACCACGACCACCGTTGCCGTTCGCGTCGAGGCCGAGCAGCTCGCGCACCTCCGCGGTGCTCGTGACGCAACGCGCGTCATATTCGCGCAACAGCCGATGACAGCCGGCAGATGCGGCGGATGTCACCGGTCCCGGCACTGATCCCAACGGCCGTCCGAGCGCGGCTGCGTGCCCTGCGGTGTTCAACGATCCGCTGCGCCAGCCCGCCTCCACCACCACCGTCGCCATCCCGAGAGCAGCGATGAGCCTGTTGCGCGCGAGGAAGCGCCACTTGGTCGGAGCCGCGCCGCACGGGAGCTCGCTCACCATCGCACCGGATGCCTGGATGCGTTCGAACAGCTGCTGATGTCCGGCCGGATACGCGCGGTCGACGCCGCCCGCGAGGAATGCGACGGTCCCGCCCCCGACTCCGAGCGCTGCCCGATGGGCAGCGCCATCGATCCCGTACGCACCACCGGAGACGACGAGCGTGCCTGATGCCGCCAGATCACCGGCGAATTCGGCCGCGACGGATTCGCCGTAGCCGGTCGCCGCCCGCGCTCCGACGATCGACACGCGCTCGGGCGTGATCAGTCGGCTCGCATCGCCTCGGACCCACAGCAGCACCGGCGCATGGTCCCCGAGGTCGTCGAGCGACTCGGGCCATTCCTCGTCACCGGGCAGCAGCAGTCGCGCTCGCACCTCTTGTGCGCCGTGGAGCGATTCCGAAACGGCGCGAGGTCGCGCGCGTGGTCGCCACCGCCGCTGAGCTTCACCGATGACACGGTCCGACAGGGCGAAACGGGAGTCGTCCAGCGCGACACGCATCGCCTCTTCGGCGCCGAGCTGCGCGATCAGAGCCCCTGCCACACCGTCACCCGGCTCGGCGATCACTCCCCATGCGACCCGTGCCAGGGTATCGGCCGCCTCACTCTCCGGTCGAGCGCTGCGTGCCACGGCGCAGACCTCGGCGTCTCCGAGCAGAGCATCCATCATGAGATCAGTCCCTTCTTCAGAAAGAGCGCTCGCCCGAGTTCGTCGTGTCCCGGGCGGTCCACTCCGGCGAGATCCGCCATGGTCCACGCGAGGCGAAGCACACGGTCGTAACCGCGGAGCGTGAGCAGCCCGCGTTCAAGCGCCCGGTCGAGCGGTGCGCGCACGTCTGACGGCAATCGCAGAGCCTCTTGCCGCAGATGCGAGCCGGCGACTTCGGCGTTCACGGTCCACGGCGTCTGCGCCCATCGCAAGCCGGCTCGCCGTCTCGCCTCCTGCACCCGACCTCGTGCTTCAGCCGTGGTCGTCCCCGATCGCTCGGACGCTGTCGCCCGAGAGGCCGCGACGCGTGCGACCTGAAGATCGATGTCGATGCGATCCCTGAGCGGTCCGGAGAGCCGTGCCGAGTATCGCCGAATCGCGATCGGCGGGCAGATGCACTCCGCTCCGCGCACGCCGTAGTTTCCGCACGGGCACGGGTTGGTCGCCAGAGCGAGCTGGAACCGTGCGGGGAAACGCGCACGGAAACCGGCGCGGTCGATTTCGATGCTCCCCGTCTCCAACGGCTGGCGCAGCGCATCGAGTGCGACGCGCGAGAATTCCGCCGCCTCGTCGAGGAACAGGATCCCGCGATGCGCCCGCACGATCGCCCCCGGCCTGACGGCCCGCGATCCCCCTCCGACGAGCGCCGCCACAGAGGCACTGTGATGCGGAGCCTCAAGCGGCGGCAGGGCGTCGAGAACGTCGACGGCTGCACCGGAAAGCGATCGGATGGACGCGACCTCCAGCGCAGCATCCTCGTCCAGCGGCGGGAGTATGCCCGGCAACCGGCGCGCCAGCATCGTCTTCCCCGCCCCTGGCGGACCGCTCATCAGCAGGTGGTGTCCACCGGCAGCAGCGACGATCAGCGCCTCGACTGCCTCGTCCTGTCCGACGACATCGACCAGATCGAGGCTCTCCGGCTCGTGAGGCGGCGCGACCGCGGCAGTCACGGGTTCGACCTCGACGGGTGCGAGGTCGGCACCATGCCACATCGCCACCTCCGCAAGCGTGGTCGCGGCGCGCACCCGTATCCCAGGCACGAGTCGCGCCTCCGCCGCGTTCGCGTGGGGCACGATCACCTGTTCGAACCCCGCGCGTGCAGCGGCGAAGACGGCGGGGAGCACGCCCGGCACCGGACGCACCCTGCCGTCGAGGCCGAGTTCGCCGATATGCACGGTGCGCGCGATCGACCCGGCGTTGAGCACTCCCCCGGTCGCGACCGCGGAGATCGCGATACCGAGGTCGAATCCGCTGCCGTGCTTGGGCAGACTCGCCGGCGAGAGATTCACCGTGAGCCTGCGACGAGTCAGCTCCAGGTGCGCGTTCGTCACCGCGTTGTGCACGCGCTGCGCGGCCTCGCCCAGCGCTTTGTCCGGCAGGCCGACGATCTTGAAACCCGGTGTCTGGTTCGACACGTCCGCCTCGATCTCGACGAGGTGCCCGTCGACACCGGTGAGAGCGACTGCCCAGGTTCGCGCCGTCTTCATCGCAGATCCACCAAGTGCTCGAGCGTGCCGGTGGCGGGGTCGGCGCCGACGATCCCGATGATCTCGAGGCGCAGCATCCGATGTCTCGCGAGATCACGATGCTCACCGGCCCACGCGTATCCCAACCGCCAGAGCCGTTGCCTCTTGCGCTCGTCTATCGCGTCGAACGGATGGCCGAATCCGGTGCTGCGCCTGGTCTTGACCTCGACGATGCCGAGGATGCCGTCGAGCTCGGCGACGATGTCGATCTCGCCCTGCGCGCAGCGCCAGTTGCGGTCGAGTATGCGATACCCGTGCGTCGCCAGGTGCTGTGCGGCGCGGTCTTCACCCGCACGTCCGAGGTCGTCTTTGGCTGCCATGGAGACAGCATGCGCGTGATGATAGAACCGTGATCAGCGTGATTCACGCGACCTGGGGATCCGGTAAGGGAATGATTTTCGGTGCCGACAGAGTCACTTGCCGTCGAGCGAGAGCTCCTCGGGAAGCTCGAACTCACGCCGCTGCAGCTCTTCGACGTTGACATCCTTGAACGTCAGCACCCGCACGGCCTTGACGAAGCGATCGGCGCGGTAGATGTCCCAGACCCAGACATCGGTCATCGAGATCTCGAAGTAGAAGTCGTGCTCGGTGTCGCGGCGGACCACGTTCACCTCATTCGCGAGATAGAACCGGCGCTCGGTCTCGACGACGTACTGGAACTGCCCCACGACGTCGCGATACTCGCGGAACAGTGCGAGTTCGAGTTCGCGGTCGTAATCGTCGAATGCCTCTTCGTCCATGATGAGTCCATCCTACGAGTTCAGAAGAGAGTAGGGGCATCGGCGATCGCCCACGACGCACGGTGGAACGGCGAGAGCCCCGATTCGCGGATCGCCGCGCGGTGCTCGAGGCTCGCGTAGCCCTTGTTGCGGTCCCATTGATACGCCGGGTGATCGACGTGAAGTGCGCTCATGTGGTCATCTCGTGCGACCTTGGCGATGACCGATGCCGCCGATACCGAGGCGCAGTCGCGGTCGCCCTTGATCACCGAGCGCACCTGCAGCGGCGCGGAGTGCACACGCGAGACGTAGTCGTGGTTGCCGTCGAGGATCACCAGAGCGCCGTCGAGCGAGGCGCCCAGTGCGACGACGGCATCGATCGCACGGGATGCCGCGAGTCCCAGCGCACGCATGATGCCTCCGTCATCGACCTCGGCGGCGCTCGCCCAGCCGACACCGGATGCCTGTACCCAGGCCGCGGCGCGGGCGGCCACTTCGGGTCGGCGCTTCTCGGTGACGAATTTCGAGTCGCGCAGCCCCTCCGGGACGCGACGACGGCAGCCGGCAGCGTCCATGACCGACGCGCCGACCGCGACGGGACCTGCAAGCGCGCCTCGACCGACTTCGTCGAGCGAGATGATGAGGTCGAACTCGGCGAGCAGTTTGCGCTCGAGCCTGAGCGTTGGCGCGACGACAGTCATCACTGTGGATCAGGTACGCCGTTGAACACTTCGCGATGGCCGTCGACCGTGCCGATCCGGTCGAGGGGCCAGGTGGTCAGGAACGTCTTGCCCACCACGTTGTCCAGAGGGACGAATCCCCCGCTGGGCAGATCCTGGTGCGCGCGTGCATCCTGAGAACGGTCCCGGTTGTCACCCATCAGCCAGAGCGAGCCCTCCGGCACAGTCACATCGAACGGCTCGTTGGATGCCGCCGTGTCGCCCTCGGGCAGATTCAGGTACGACAGCTCGTCGATCGGGGCGCCGTTGATCTCGATCTGTCCGAGTGAATTGCAGCAGACGACGTTGTCCCCGGGCAGGCCGATCAGGCGTTTGACCAGATGATCCTCGCTGTCCGAGGCGGAGAGTCCGATGAGGGTGAGTGCCGAATCGATCGCTTCCATCAGCGGCGGACCGGCCGGCTCCTGCACGCGCGCTGGCAGCCATCCCCCCGGATCCTCGAACACGACCACATCGCCTCGCGAGTACCCCGTCCAGTTCGGCGTCAGCTCATCGACCAGGATCCGGTCGTCGACGAGGAGTGTGCGCTCCATCGAGGCAGAGGGGATGTAGAACGAGCGCACGACGAATGTCTTCACGAGGAAGGACACGAGCGCGGCGATCACGATGATCACCAGGACGTCTCGAAGGAAGATCAGGAATCCGCGTCGCCTCTTGCGGCGCACGTCGGGGGCGGATTCAGTCGTCATCGCATTCCTTCAGGAGGGTCTTCGCACCGCGCTCTGACGGCACCATCTAGGTTCGCACACTCCGGGGTGAACGAAAGCACCCCGGGACGCTGTGTCCCGGGGTGCTCTGCGAAGAAGCTGCGATCAGCCGCGCTTCTCCTTGATCTTGGCCTTCTTGCCGCGGAGTTCGCGGAGGTAGTAGAGCTTCGCGCGACGCACGTCACCGCGGGTGACGACCTCGATGTGGTCGATCACCGGGCTGTGCACCGGGAAGGTGCGCTCGACGCCCACCTGGAAGCTGATCTTGCGGACCGTGAAGGTCTCGCGCACGCCATCGCCCTGACGGCCGATGACGATGCCCTGGAAGACCTGGACACGGGAGCGGGTGCCCTCGGTGATGTTCACGTGCACCTTGACGGTGTCACCGGGGTTGAAGTCAGGAATGTCGGAACGGAGCGAAGCCGCGTCGACGGCATCCAGGATCTGCATGATCGTCTCTCTCTGCACTCGCCTCAGGTCGGATGCATGGGATGGAAGGATTACGAGAATGTGTGCTTGACGGCGCGTGATGCGACCGCGGGCTCCCCTGAGGCAGAGCCGGTAACGGCACAAAGATCCATTCTGCCATGGATCCGGCACGGCACCAAAACACGCATCAGCGCTCGGAGGCGGGCTTCTCCCGGATCACGAACACCTCGCTGTCGGCGGGCGCGCGACGGGGGCGTTCGGTCTCAGCCTCCGGCTGCGGAGCACCGACGGTGGGAATCGTGACGCGGATGCCCCCGCCCGCACCGCGCGCCTCGTTCCACAGCTGTCGCAGCGCGAGCCAGAACAGCCCCAGCGCCACCGCGATGGCGGCGGTCAGAAGCAGCGGGAACCACGTCTGCGGATAGCAGCCGACGGCGATCGTCAACGCGTGCCAGACACCGAAGCCCAGCACATCCCACCACGAGAGCATGCGGGTCTCGCGCACCGATGCACGGGCGCGCACCAGCAGAGTGAGGGCGAGCTGACCGATGAACACGGAGGGGATCGCGATGAACAGCACCCAGAGGAATGCCCACCCGCCGGCGTTGAAGATGCCCCAGCCGATCAGCAACCACAACGGCAGCACGACAGCCGCAGGCATGAGCCACCGATAGAACGCGCGTCGCAACCACATGCTGAGATCGTACGACGCTCTCCTGCGCGCACGGCGGGTGTTCGCTGTGAGCATGGACTGCGCGGATCGGACAGGCTGCGCGCATCGGGGAGAATGGAACAGACGAGAGGAACACCATGATCGAATTGCGCACCCCTGCCGAGATCGACGAGATGCGAGCGGCCGGACGATTCGTGGCCGAGGCCCTGGCGACGCTGCGCGATGAGACCAAGATCGGAACGAATCTGCTCTCGATCGATCGCCGCGCGCATGACATGATCCGCAAGCAGGGCGCCGAATCCTGCTACATCGACTACCACCCCTCGTTCGGTGCCAGCCCGTTCGGCAAGGTCATCTGCACCTCCATCAACGATGCAGTCCTGCACGGACTCCCCCACGACTACACGCTTCGCGACGGCGATCTCGTGACACTGGACTTCGCGGTCTCCGTGGACGGCTGGGTCGCCGACTCCGCCGTGTCATTCGTCGTCGGCACGCCGCGCGACGAGGATCTCCGCCTCATCGAGACCACCGAGCGGGCGCTGGATGCTGCGATCACCGCCGCCACGATCGGCAACCGCATCGGCGACATCTCCGCGGCGATCGCCGCGGTGTCGCACGGCGAAGGTTATTCCATCAACACCGACTTCGGCGGACACGGCGTCGGCCGTATCATGCACGGCGACCCGCACATCCCGAACGACGGCCGCGCCGGCCGCGGTTTCCCACTGCGCTCAGGTCTCGTGTTCGCCATCGAGCCGTGGCTGCTCGCCACCACCGACGAACTCGTGACAGACCCGGACGGCTGGACCCTGCGCAGCGTCGACGGCTCTCGCGGCGCCCACTCCGAGCACACGATCGCGGTCACCGAGGACGGTCCCATCATCCTCACCGACCGCTCGTTCCTCGGGGTGAACTGACTCCGAGCGGATGCTGTAGCCGAGGATCAGGTCGCGGTGTAGACGAATACGTCGGTCAGCATCGGGAGCTCGAACTGCTGTGGCAGGCGCGATCCCACGCGCAGTCAGGATCCGAGTGATTCCAGAGCAGGCCGCGCGTCCCGATCAGCGCGCGTGAAGAGAAGTCCGGTGAACTTGCCAGTGCCGGCTCCGAGGTCGAGCACCGTACTCACGCGCGATGGAAGGATCTCGCCTGCGGCGGCATCGGGGAACCCCGGCCGGAACCGGTCGTAGTCCTCGCCGATGTTCTCGAACGACTTCGCCAGCTGCTGCTTCTGCATGCCTCGACGCTAACAGTCACGCGCAGCGCGCAGCGCGTTACGCGAGTTCGATCAGGTCCTGGTACTCCTGGCTCCAGATGTCCTCAACGCCGTCGGGCAGGATCAGCACGCGCTCGGGGTTGAGTGACTGCACCGCGCCAGGGTCGTGCGAGACCAGCACCACGGCGCCCTCGTAGTGCGCCAGAGCGTCGAGGATCTCCTCGCGCGATGCAGGGTCGAGGTTGTTCGTGGGCTCGTCGAGCAGCAGCAGATTCGCGGATGACACGACAAGGGTCGCCAGCGAGAGTCGAGTCTTCTCGCCACCGGAGAGGACTCCTGCGGGCTTCAGCACGTCGTCACCCGTGAACAGGAACGAGCCCAGTACGCGGCGCGCCTCCATCTCGGTGATGTGGGGCGCAGCCGACACCATGTTCTGCAGCACTGACCGCTCGACGTCGAGGTTCTCGTGCTCCTGCGCGTAGTAGCCGATCTTCACGCCGAAGCCGGGCTGCAACTCCCCCGTGTCCGGCTGGTCGACGCCGGCCAGCATTCGCAGCAGGGTCGTCTTGCCCGCACCGTTGAGTCCGAGCACGACGACCTTCGAACCGCGGTCGATCGCGAGGTCGACATCGGTGAAGATCTCTAGCGAACCGTAGGACTTCGACAGGCCCGTCGCCATCATCGGCGTCTTTCCGCAGGGTGCGGGCTTCGGGAAGCGCAGCTTGGCCACGCGGTCGACCTCGCGCACGTCATCCAGACCGGCCAGCATCTTCTCTGCACGCGCCACCATCTGATGCGCAGCGGCGGCCTTCGACGCCTTGGCTCCGAAGCGAGCGGCCTGCTGCTGCAGCGTCGTCGCCTTCTTCTCGACGTTCGCGCGTTCCTTCTTGCGGCGCTCCTCGTCGGCGACCCGCTGACGAAGGTAGTTCTTCCAGTTCATGTTATAGATGTCGATGTTCTGCCGGTTCGCGTCCAGGTAGAACACCCGGTTGACCGTCTCGCCGACGAGTTCGACATCGTGACTGATCACGATCAGCCCGCCCTTGTAGTTCTTGAGGAACTCACGCAGCCACACGACGCTGTCGGCGTCGAGGTGGTTGGTCGGCTCATCGAGAATCATCGTCTGGGCATCGGAGAACAGGATGCGCGCGAGCTCGATGCGTCGGCGCTGACCACCGGAGAGGGTCGAGAGCGGCTGGTCGAGGATCCGGTCCGGCAGCGAGAGGTTGTTGGCGATGGAGGCCGCCTCCGCCTCGGCGGCGTATCCGCCGAGTCCCTCGAACTGCTCGGTGAGGTTGCCGAATCGGCGCATCGCCTTGTCCGCGACCTTCTGGTCGTCGGAGGCCATGTCCTCGGCGGCCTTGGTCATCCCGAGCTGGATCGTGCCGAGGCCACGTGCGTCGAGGATGCGCGTGCGTGCCAGCATCTCCGGGTCACCGGTGCGGGGGTCCTGCGGGAGATACCCGAGTTCGCCGGACTTAGTCACTTTGCCGTCCGAAGGAAGCAGGTCGCCCGCGAGCACCTTCGTCAGAGTGGTCTTGCCGGCGCCGTTGCGACCGACCAGACCGATCTTGTCGCCGTCGGAGACGCGGAACGACACGCCGTCCATGAGGAGGCGGGCGCCAACGCGAATCTCGAGGTCGTGCACGGCAAGCACAGCAATGGTCCGTTTCGTCAGGGTGGGAAGTTGACCGATGGGCCAGCCTCTCAGTATAGGTCGGCTCGTCTGTCAGGACGCCCACAGCAGCACGTACAAGACACCTCCGGAGTATGACGAAGTCGATACCTGAGGGTGATGTGAGCGTACCCGGCCGATACGTACGTTCTACGGGTGGACATCATCAACGACCTCATCCTCCAAGCCGCCGCCTCTCCGTGGCTCTACCTCGTGATGTTCGCGACTGCGGTGATCGACGGCTTCTTCCCGCCCATTCCGAGCGAGACCGTACTCGTCGCCGCAGCAGCCGTCGCGGCATCCACCGGCGAGACGAACATGCCGCTGCTGATCGCCGTCGCAGCCCTCGGTGCGATGATCGGCGACAACATCGCGTATGCGATCGGTCGGTCGGTCGGCACCACGAGATTCACTTGGATGCGCCGTCCCAAGGTCGCGGCCGCGTTCGAACGCGCACAGCGCACTCTCTCGCGCAGCGGCGCACCGCTCATCCTCGGTGCACGCTACATCCCGATCGGTCGGGTCGCGGTGAACATGTCGGCTGGCGCTCTCGGCTACTCGTGGCGACGCTTCCTGCCGCTCAGTGTGGTCGGCGGGATCATGTGGGCTGCGTACAGCGCCGGCATCGGCCTGCTTGCCGGCCGCTGGCTCGAGGATCAGCCGCTGCTCAGCGCGGTCTTCGGCGTAGCCTTCGCCCTGGTGCTGGGCTTCGCGATCGATCGGGTGGCAGCGGCGATCCGCCGACGCCGCACCGTTGTCGATTCCGGATCCGCCGCAGACGACGAGGTGCGCGCCGTCGAGCCCGCAGGGGTGACAGGATGACTCCCATGAAGGCCGCCCGACTCGAGAAGCGCGAGCTGAAACGCGACAGGAAGAACGACAAGCGCGAGCAGAAGGCGCGCGACAAGGCAGCTCGCCGTCCGCTCGACCGCCGCACCGTCATGATCGTGATCCTCTCGGCTGTCGCCGTGACGCTGTATTCGGTCGCCGTCCCCGTGCACGTCGCCCTGTACGCGAGCCCGGTGCCGGTCATGATGCTGCTCGCCGCCGTCGCGGTGGCTGCGGCCCTGGTCGGCGTCAAGTATCCGAACCTGGCGATCATCATGTTCACCGTCGCCGCAGTGCTGATCCCTCTCACGATCAGCAGAGACGCTGCAGTCCAGGCGCCTTGGCCGTGGTCGGTGCCGATGCTGATCACCTTCGCCGTCGCCGTCGCCGCTCTCACGTTCCAGCACGGGTGGCGCCATGGACTGATCATGCTGGGGTCGGGCACGGCATCAGGACTCGTGGCGTCGATCATGCTGCCGACCGTGCCGAGCGCGAACTCACTGATCGTCACGACTTCGGTCGTCGGCGGAATCTACCTGATCGCGGTGCTGCTGGCAGGAAGGCTCCGTCTGGGTGACGAGCTCACCCGTCAACGTGCGCACACCGCCGAAGAGCAGGCACGGCGCGAACTCGTCGAGGAACGCACCAGGATCGCCCGTGAACTGCACGATGTGGTCGCGCACAGCATGTCGGTGATCCAGGTGCAGGCCTCCACAGCGCGGTACCGACTGCCTGATCTTCCTGCCGATGTCGCCACCGAGTTCGACGATCTGGCGGCCACGGCCCGCTCCTCGCTCACCGAGATGCGGCGACTGCTCGGTGTCCTGCGCACGGAGGACCAATCCGCTGAGCTCACCCCGCAACAGGGGATCGGCGACATTCCGGCGCTCGTCGACAGCATCCGACGCGCCGGTGTCGACGTCGGGCTGGAACTCGTCACCGCCGACGTCACCGCGGCGCCGGGGAGTGTTCAGATCGCCGCCTTCCGCATCGTCCAGGAAGCACTGAGCAATGCCGTGCGGCACGCCCCAGGCTCCCGTGTCTCGGTGAGCGTCCGCACCGATGACACGACGATCCGCCTTCGCGTGCACAATTCGACCGCGACAGACGAGGCCGCCGGTTCGTCAGGCGCTGCGCAGTCCGCAGGGCACGGCCTTCGGGGCATGCGGGAACGGGTCGCCCTGGTCGACGGTACTCTTGAGGCCGGTCCGGGTGCGGACGGCCGCTGGACGGTTGCTGCTGTGCTTCCGTGGGTGTCGAAGCAGGAGAGCATGTGAGCATCGAAGTCCTCATCGCCGATGATCAGGCGATGGTGCGCGCCGGCTTCGCCGCGCTCCTCGACGCTCACGAGGGGATCACGGTCACCGGCCAGGCCTCGGATGGCGCTGAGGCCGTGGCGCTCGCAGCCAGGCTCGATCCTGACGTCATCCTGATGGACGTCCGGATGCCTGAACTCGACGGGATCGAGGCGACCAGGCGTATCCTCGGCCCCGGCTACCCCGCCGCCAAGGTGCCGCGCATCCTTATGCTCACCACGTTCGACATCGACGACTACGTCTACGACGCGCTGCAGGCCGGCGCCAGCGGGTTCCTGCTGAAGGACGCTCTGCCGGAAGAACTCGTGCACGCGGTGCGCGTGATCGCCGCGGGTGACGCGCTGCTGTCTCCGAGCGTCACCCGGCGGATGATCGCGCAGTTCGCGGCGCAGAAGCCGCGCACCACAGCATCCGGCAATCTGCTCGCCGAACTCACCGACCGCGAGCGAGAGGTCCTGGTCCTCATCGGACAGGGCCGCTCGAACAATGAGATCGCCGCGAACCTGTTCATCGCCGAGCAGACCGTGAAGACGCACGTCGGCAAGGTGCTCGCGAAGATCGGCGCGCGCGACCGCGTGCAGGCCGTGATCTTCGCCTACGACACCGGGCTCGCCGAACCAGCCTGAGAACTCCGTACTGCGGTAGGGGTCACGACGAACCCGCAGGTTGATGCGGCTCGACCCGCCGGATGAATAACCTCCTCGAACACCCACCGAGGAGGACTTCATGGCCATCGCAGAACCGCGATCGAGCAGCACCAGAGCGACACGCGACACCGGCATCGATCTCGTCCGAGCGCTGTGCGTGCTCGGAGTCGTCCTGCTGCACTCGATGATGGTGGGCGTCACAGTCACCGACTCCGGTCCTCTCTTCGCCAACGCCAGTGACGGATCCTGGTGGATCACTCCGCTGAGCTGGGTGCTGCAGGTCATGCCGCTGTTCTTCGTCATCGGCGGATTCGCCGGATACACATCGCTGCGGCGCGCGCAGCAGCGCGGCGGCACCGCGAAGGAGTTCGTGGCGGCTCGCATCCACCGGCTCGTCCTGCCGGCCGTCGTCACGATCGGCGTCGTCGGCATCGTGCTGACAGTGCTTCTCGCGAACGGGGTTCCTGCTGATCTCGTGGCGATCGCCGGTTATCGCTACGGGCAACCGCTCTGGTTCCTCGGTGTCTTCCTGCTGTGCCAGGCTCTGCTGCCGCTGTTCGCGGCCGCGCACCGACGCGCCCCGTGGATCACGATCACTCTGATCGTCGCCGCGGCCGTGGCGGTGGATGCCGTGCGCAATGCGACTGGGATCGACGGCGTCGGCTTCGTGAACCTCGCGTTCGTCTGGCTCGCACTGCAGCAGCTCGGCTTCTTCTTCGCCGAGGGCCGGATCGACGCTCTCACCCGCCGCACACGGATCGTGATCGGAATCTCCGCCGTCGCCGCCCTGGTGACCACGTTCCTCACGGGCACCTACTCCCCCGACCTGATCGCGAACATCAACCCTCCCACTGCCTCTCTGCTGCTGGTCGGAGTCGCGCACACCATGCTGCTCTCGATCCTGCGCGATCGCGTCGCGTCGTGGAGCCGACTCCCCCTACCCAGCAGGTTCCTCACTTTCGTCACCCCACGTGCGATGACGATCTATCTCTGGCACATGCCGGTGCTCCTCGCGATGGCCGGCGCATCTGCGGTGTTCGCCATGACGACCGGCATCGCTCTGCCCGAGCCCAGCAGCATCGAGTGGTGGATGACGAGGCCGCTGTGGCTCGTGACCGTGGTCGCCTTGACCGCGGGCATCGCCTTCCTGCTCGCCGGGATCGAGGCACGACGCATTCCCACGCCCACGCGTTCTGCAGGTCGGCTGGTCACCGCGAGTGCGGTGGGCACCGTCGCCATCGTCGGACTGCTGGTCGTCGGCACGACGCCTGTGACGGCATCGGTCGCGGTGGTGCTCCTCATCGCCTCACTGCGACTTGCCAGGCCGGGTCGCGGCGACTCGGCCTGGCAACTCGCAGCTCCGACACCACGGGCACGGGTTCAAGGGTGATGCAGAAGGCGTAGAGGGATGCCGTCACACGTCGCGAAGCGCGGCGATGCGGGTGACGGCCTCGGTGAGGATCTCGGGACTGGTGCCGAAGTTCAGGCGCGCGTGACCGGCGCCCTCTGCACCGAACGCGAGCCCGTAGTGCAGTGCGACCTTGGCCTCGCGGAGGATCCTTCTGGCAGGGTTGTCACCCCAGCCGAGCTCAGTCAGATCGATCCAGGCGAGATATCCGGCGTCCGGCATCCGATAGCGCGCACCGGAAAGGTGCTCGGCCAGCAGGGTCGCAAGCAGGCGGCGGTTCTCGTCGAGGGTGTCGAGCAGCCCGTCGAGCCATCCGTCGCTCTCCTCGCTGAACGCGGCGACGGCGGCGAGAAGACCGAACTGCCCCGTGCGCCACTCCACCTCGATCGGCAGGGAACGCACGACCCGCGTCGGACCATCGGATGCTGTGACGATCAGCGCGCACTTGAGGCCGGCGAGGTTGAACGCCTTGCTCGCACTGACCACTGCATAGCCGAACTCGCGCGCAGCATCCGAGATCGCGAGAAATGGCGTGAATCCGGCGTCCGGCTGGGCCAGAGGCGCATGGATCTCGTCGGAAACCACTGTCGCGCCGTGAGCAGCGGCCAACTCGGCGAGGGCTGTGAGCGAGGCCACGGAGTGCACAGTGCCGGTGGGGTTGTGCGGGCTGCAGAGCAGAATCGCGCGTGCGCCTTCTTCCAGCGCACTGCGGATGCCGTCGAGATCGATCTCCCATGCCGTACCTGTGTCGCGCAACGGCACCCGCTCGACGACCGCGCCGGCCTCTTCGACGAGGTCGTAGAACGGTGGATAGACCGGCGGCATCACGATCACGCGGTCACCCGGCGTCGTCACGCGTCGGAGGATCTCCACGATGCCCATGCTGACGTCTGCCGTCGACCGCATGCGCGCGGGATCCGGCGACCAGCCGAACCGACGTGTCGCGAATTCCGCGTAGGCGGCCGCGAGCGGTGTGCGCGAGGCGACGTAGCCGGTGTCGCCGGTCTCGACGGCGCGACTCAGCGCCCGCGTGATCGCCGGCGCCAGCGGAAAATCGGTCTCGGCGACGAACAACGGCAGCACATCGGCGGGATACTCCCGCCACTTCTCGCTGGTGCGCTCTCTGAGCTGCTGCAGAGGGAGTGCACGGACCTTCGTGCTCACGGCACCGTCAGATGGCGAAGCCGAGCGCGCGCATCATGTCGCGCCCGTCATCGGTGATCTTCTCCGGACCCCACGGCGGCATCCACACCCAGTTGATGCGGAACCGATCGACGACCGAGTCGAGCGCCTGCGCCGCCTGCTCCTCGAGCACATCGGTGAGCGGGCAGCCTGCGCTCGTCAGCGTCATGTGGATCACGAGGGCGTCGTTCTCGTCGTCCCAGGCGAGATCGTAGATGAGTCCGAGGTCGACGACGTTGATCCCGAGCTCGGGGTCCATCACGTCCTTGAGAGCCTCGGTGACCTCATCGAACTTCTCTGGAGCAAGAGTCGCGGTCATGCGATCAGCCTACGCCTCGATCGGGGCAGCGGGGTCGAGGAAACGGTCGTATCCCTCGTCCTCGAGCCGGTCGGCGAGCTCCGGGCCGCCCTCTTCCACGATCTTCCCCGCGACGATGACGTGCACGAAATCGGGGCGGATGTAGCGGAGGATGCGGGTGTAGTGCGTGATCAGCAGGACGCCGAGGCCCGTGGACTCCTTGGCGCGGTTGACGCCCTCGGAGACGATCTTCAGAGCATCGACGTCGAGGCCGGAGTCGGTCTCGTCGAGGATCGCGAACTTCGGTTTGAGCACCTCGAGCTGAAGGATCTCGTGGCGCTTCTTCTCGCCCCCGGAGAAGCCCTCGTTGACGTTGCGCTGCGCGAACTTCGGATCCATGCGCAGGTTCGCCATGGCGCCCTTGACGTCCTTGGTCCACGAGCGGATGGCTGGTGCTTCTCCGTCGAGCGCGGTCTTGGCCGTACGCAGGAAGTTCGTCACCGTGACGCCGGGGATCTCCACCGGGTACTGCATGGCGAGGAACAGGCCGGCACGGGCACGCTCATCGACGGTCATCGACAGCACGTCCGCGCCGTCGAACGTGATGGAACCGCCGGTGACGGTGTACTTGGGGTGACCGGCGATCGTGTACGCCAGGGTGGACTTGCCCGAGCCGTTGGGGCCCATGATGGCGTGCGTCTCACCCGTGTTCATCGTCAGGGTGATGCCGTTGAGGATCGGGGTGGTCCCGGCCTCGGTGTCGACCGTGACGTGCAGGTCGCGGATCTCGAGAACAGACATTCAGACTTCCTTAGTTACAGTCGGATCGATGAGCACGTCGTCGCCGTCGATCTGGACGACGTAGACCGGTACGGGCTCATATGCGGGGAGATTCTGGGGGATGCCGGTGCGCAGCGAGAATGCGGAGCCGTGAGCCCAGCATTCCAGCGTGTCGCCTTCGACGAAACCTTCGGACAGCGAGATCTCGCCGTGGGTGCAGGTGTCGCCGATGGCGTGCACCTCGCCCTCGGAGTCGAGCACGACCGCCATCGGAACGCCGTCGAGCTCCACCCGCAGCGGGGTGTCCTGCTCGAGTTCGCCCAGGCCGCAGGCGCGCTGTGCGCTCACTGGTTCACCGCCGCGAGTTCGGTTTCGATCGCGCTGAGCAGCTCCTCCTCGAGGGCAGGGATGCCGAGTCGCTGCACGACGTCGGTGAGGAAGCCCAGCACGACGAGGCGTCGTGCCTCTTCTTCCGTGATTCCTCGTGCCTGCAGGTAGAACAGCTGCTCATCGTCGAAACGACCCGTCGCGCTGGCGTGTCCTGCACCGAGGATGTCGCCGGTCTCGATCTCCAGGTTCGGGATCGAGTCGGCGCGAGCACCCTCTGTGAGCACCAGGTTGCGGTTCGCCTCGTAGGAGTCGGTGCCGGTGGCGTTCGCGCCGATCAGCACGTCGCCGATCCACACGCTGTGCGCGCTCTCGCCCTGCAGTGCGCCCTTGTAGAGCACGTCGCCCTTGGTGTGGGCGCCCTTGTGGTGCAGATAGACCTGGCTCTCCAGGTGCTGTCCGGCATCGGCGTACGAGAGGCCGTAGAGGTAGCCTTCGGATCCGTTGCCCGCGAGTTCGACGTTGGGGTTGACCCGGACGAGGCCGCCGCCGAAGCTGATGACGAAGTGCTTGAGCACAGCGTCGTTGTCGACGCGGGCCTGGTGAGATGCCGCGTGCACGGCGTCGTCGTCCCACCGCTGCACCGACACGACCGTCAGCCGGGATCCGGCACGCGCGATGATCTCGACGTTCTGCGCGTACTGCGCCGATCCGCGGTGGCGGAGGATCACTGTGGCGGAGCTGTGCTCGAGCGCCTCGATGACGATGTGGCCGTCAGCGCGCTTGTCGGCTCCGTGCCCGGTGATCGTGACGAGGATCGGTTCTGCGATCTCTTCGTCGCGAGGGACACGCACGTGCAGAGCCTCGGGCGAACCCTGCCAGGCGACTGCCGAGACGATGTCCTCGGAGAGGAAGTGCTCGCCGCGAGGCGCGGTGCCTGCGGACAGGGACTCCGCGATGTACTGCTCGCCCGTCGTGATCTCGTGGGACACGCCGTCGTTCTGCGCGGCGACGCTGAAGAGCCCGGAGAGACGGTCGACCGGAGTGTGCTTCCAGTTCACCTCTCGTCCGGTCGGCGTGCCGAACTCCTCCGGCTCGAATGAGCGCGGACGTGCAGATCGGGTCTGCACCGGGACGAATCCGGCAGCGGCCACCTGGGCTGCGGGGTCGATGTGCGCGCCCGCCTGGGGCGCGTTCGTGTGCTGCGCCTCGCTGGGCGCTGTCGTCGAGGCCGCCATTTAGCCGACCGATCCTTCCATGCCCATTTCGATGAGCTTGTTCAGTTCCATGGCGTATTCCATCGGCAGTTCGCGCGCGATCGGCTCGATGAAGCCGCGCACGATCATCGCCATCGCCTCGTCTTCCGGCATCCCGCGGGACTGGAGGTAGAAGAGCTGCTCTTCACTCACCTTCGAGACGGTCGCCTCATGGCCGAGCTGCACGTCGTCGACTCGGATGTCGATCGCCGGATATGTGTCGGAGCGGGATTTGGTGTCGACCAGCAGCGCGTCGCAGCGCACCGTGTTCGCGGAGTGATGGGCGTTGGCGTCGACTCGGACCTCACCGCGGTAGCCGGCACGGCCACCGCCGCGGGCGATCGACTTGGAGACGATCGAGGACTGGGTGTACGGCGCCATGTGGATCATCTTCGCGCCGGCGTCCTGGTGCTGGCCGGGACCGGCGAATGCGACCGAGAGCGTCTCGCCCTTGGCGTGCTCGCCCATCAGGTAGATCGACGGGTACTTCATCGTCACCTTGGAGCCGATGTTGCCGTCGACCCACTCCATGGTGGCGCCCTCATGGGCGACAGCACGCTTGGTCACGAGGTTGTAGACGTTGTTCGACCAGTTCTGGATCGTCGTGTAGCGAACGCGAGCATTCTTCTTCACGATGATCTCGACGACGGCGGAGTGCAGCGAGTCCGACTTGTAGATCGGAGCGGTGCAGCCCTCGATGTAGTGGATGTAGCTGTCTTCGTCCGCGATGATCAGGGTGCGCTCGAACTGGCCCATGTTCTCGGTGTTGATGCGGAAGTAAGCCTGCAGCGGGATCTCGACGTGCACGCCCTTGGGGACGTAGACGAAGGATCCGCCGGACCAGACGGCGGTGTTGAGGGCTGCGAACTTGTTGTCACCGGCCGGGATCACCGTTCCGAAGTACTCCTCGAAGAACTCCGGGTGCTCGCGCAGCGCGGTGTCGGTGTCCATGAAGATGACGCCCTGTGCTTCCAGGTCCTCGCGGATCTGGTGATACACCACTTCGGACTCGTACTGCGCCGCGACTCCGGCGACGAGTCGCTGACGCTCTGCCTCGGGGATGCCGAGCCGCTCATAGGTCTCTCGGATCTCGACGGGAAGGTCTTCCCAGGACTGCGCCTGCTTCTCCGTCGAGCGGACGAAGTATTTGATGTTGTCGAAGTCGATGTCGCTGAGATCTGCGCCCCACGTCGGCATCGGCTTGCGTCCGAACAGTGACAGACCCTTCATGCGGGTCTTCAGCATCCATTCGGGTTCGTTCTTCAGCGCGGAGATGCCGCGCACGACGTCCTCGGAGAGGCCGCGTTTCGCGATGGCTCCTGCGGCGTCTTCATCGTGCCAGCCGAACTCATACACCCCCAGACTTTCGAGTTCCGGGCGATCGATCAGCACATCCGACATCACACTCTCCTTGTCAGGCCTCAACGGTGTCATCCGCCCCGACACCTCCTGGCCCGTTCGAGTCGACGGGTGTGGGTGCCGCTGGTGGGCCTCATCACGGACGCATTCTTCGCGCCTAAACTGTTGGTGATGCACTCTGCGCTTTCCGCAGGCATCGCAACAATCCGATTCTACAGGTTCCCCCTGACAAACGGGCCGCGCCCGTGCGCTCGGGCGCGGGCCGGAGGACACATGCCCGACACTGCAGCGCCCGCCGCCACTTCACCGTACGAAGGTCGAGGGGATCCTCGCCTCTCCGGATTCGGGCGGCCGCTGCGAGTGCTGGCGTGGCTGTCGTTCATCGCCGAGGTGATCATCATCGGCACCGGCGGCGCCGTGCGCCTGACCGGATCCGGCCTCGGCTGCTCGGAGTGGCCGCTGTGCACGCCGGAATCGCTGGTGCCCATCTACGAGGTTCAGGGCATCCACGGAATCATCGAGTTCGGCAACCGCACGATGACCGGCGTCGTCGGCCTGCTCGCTCTCGCGGTGCTGCTGCTGACGCTGCACGCGATCGGCGGTCGTCGCCTGGTCATGCGGGCGGTGTGGTTCGCCGTGGGTGGCGTCGCCGCCGCTGTCGTCGCCTACCTCGTCACCGACCCGTTCGGCCTTCCCGCATTCGGCTTCGCGTCCGGTGCTCTGCTCGTCGCCGTCGTCGTCGCCGCAGTGGATTCGCTGCGGCTGACGACGCGGAGACGGGATCTCTCCACGCTCGCCTGGATCGTCCTCATCGGAGTCATGGCGCAGGCAGTGGTCGGGGGCCTTGCCGTCCTCAGCGACCTGAACCCGTTCATCGTCGGGTTCCACTACGCGTCGTCACTGCTGCTCGTCTGCGTCACCGCCGCCTACCTCGTGAGGCTTCAGGAATCCGGGGCACCGCGCGAGCGCGTCGTGCCGCAGTGGTTCGCGATCGGGTCGCATATCACCGGACTCGCGTTGGCCGTGACAATCTTCTTCGGAGTGCTCACCACCGGATCGGGACCGCACTCCGGCGATGCGAACGTCGTGCGGGACGGCTTCGACGCCACGATCCTCGCGCACGTGCACTCGTGGCCCGGATATGTCCTCGCCGCTCTGGTGGCAGCGCTGACGATCACCGCGTGGGTGCAGCGGCTCGCACCTCGTCGCTGGTTCCTTGTGCTCGTGCTCGCCATCCTGGTGCAGGTCGCCGTCGGTATCTGGCAGGCCCGCGCGGGACTGCCGGGGCTGCTAGTCGGCATCCACATGGTCCTCGCCGCGCTCTCCGCCGCGGCCTACACGGTGACGGTGATGCACCTGAAGCGCCCGGTCGATGCCGACGTCGCGCGATGATCGGCGCGGCCAGCCTCGCTGCCCGGCATCCCATGGGTTGCCGGAAGGATCTCGCGGGTTGAGCTCGTCGTGAACCCGCGAAATCCTTCCGGGATCAATCTCACGTCGATCCGGACTGCGCATCACGCACAGGCTCTGCACAGGTCGCGCATAGCGTATGCATCAACGCGTCCCTGAGGCTTGTCGACATGAAGAAATCACTCACACGCAGCATCTCGTACTGGTTCCTGCTCGTCCTCTCTCTCGTGTCCGCCGGAGTGGGCGCGTGGCTGATCTCGGACAACGCGAGCATCATGACGGCCAAGCTGCTCGACGGGACGGCGACCGGCGTGGAGGTCTACGTCGGTCAGCCGATGATCGTCGTCGGAGCCGTACTGCTCGGAGCCGGCGTGATCGGAGTCCTTCTCGCCCTGGCCCTCGCCGCAGCCAAGTCCTTCGTTCCTGCCGCGGCGCCCGTCGTCGTGGAGCCGATCGACTGGGCGGCAGAGACTGCACCCGCGACCGACGCTTCGACAGACTCTGCGACGGACGTGGATGCGTCAGAGAAAACGACCGACGATGCCTCGGAAGAGGATCGAATTGAAGAAGATCAGAACGGCAGCAGCGGGTCGACGGCGACAGCGACGAATATCAGCGTCAGGTAGGTGATGGAGGCGTGGAACACCCGCATCGGACGCGGGTTCGTTCCACGCACCGCCTGCGAGTACAGCCGGTGCGACTCGTAGACGAACCAGCCGCCGAACACCACGGCGGACACGGAGTACACCAGCCCCATGTCGGCGACGGGAATCAGCAGCAACGAGCAGGCCAGCGTCGCCCACGCGTACAGAATGACCTGAAGGCCGACCTGCGACGCGTTGCGCGTGACGCCGAGCATCGGAACGTCAGCGCCCTGGTAGTCGTCGCGGTATTTCATCGACAGCGGCCAGTAGTGCGCCGGCGTCCACAGGAAGACCAGCGCGAACAGCACGATCGCCGGCCAGGCGACGTCTCCCGTGACGGCCGACCAGCCGATCACCACCGGGAAGCAGCCGGCGATGCCGCCCCAGATGATGTTCTGCTCGGTACGACGCTTGAGGATCATCGTGTAGATCACGACGTAGAAAAAGATCGCAGCGACCGACAGCGTCGCCGTCAGCCAGTTGGTGGTCGCCAGCAGCCAGATCGTGGATGCCACAGCCAGAGTCCAGGAGAAGATCAGTGCCGCTCGCGGCGTGATCTCGCCGGTCACGAGCGGGCGCTTCTCGGTGCGATGCATCTGCGCATCCATGTCGCGATCGAGGTACATGTTGAACGATGCCGCGGATCCGGCGCTCATCGAGCCGCCGATCACGGTGGCCAGGACGAGCCAGAGGTTCGGCATGCCCCCCTCGGCGAGGAACATGACCGGAACGGTGGAGACGAGCAGAAGCTCGAGCACACGGGGCTTCGTCAGTGAGACATACGCCTTGATCGTTTGGCCGATCGGCCGTTTCGCCGTCGTTGCCTCGGACATAGTCGAGATATCGATCGCCTCCCAGCGCACACTCCGCCAACTGCTCCAGTCTAGTGCAGGCGCCGCACAGGCCCCGCGCACGCCAGGCGTCGAGCCCTGCGCGGCAAGAGAAGGAAATGAAGCATCGTGGATCCGGACACGACGCTATGCTGAAACCACTCGCGCGCCCGGCGCTGTGCTCTGTCCGTGACGATGCGGAGGCGCAGGGAATCCGGGCGCCCTCGTAACCGTTGGAAAGGGCATGACCTTGTCGGAATTGCAGTGGGAAGAGATTGACCGGCGCGCGGTGGACACCGCACGGATCCTGGCGGCGGATGCCGTGGAGAAGGTCGGCAACGGTCACCCTGGCACGGCGATGAGCCTCGCGCCCCTCGCCTACCTCCTCTACCAGCGCGTCCTGCGCCACGACCCGTCGGACACCGACTGGCTGGGCCGCGATCGCTTCATCCTCTCCGCGGGACACTCGTCACTGACGCAGTACGTCCAGCTCTACCTGGGCGGCTTCGGACTCGATCTCGACGACCTCAAGTCGCTGCGCACGTGGGGATCGAAGACGCCGGGTCACCCCGAATACGGTCATACCAAGGGCGTGGAGATCACGACGGGTCCGCTCGGTCAGGGCCTCGCCTCCGCCGTCGGCTTCGCGTACGCATCGCGCTACGAGCGCGGGCTGTTCGACCCGGAGACGGCTGAGGGCAAGAGCCCGTTCGACCACTTCGTGTACGTGATCGCCGGAGACGGCGACCTGCAGGAGGGCATCACCAGCGAGGCGGGCTCGCTCGCCGGTCACCAGCAGCTGGGCAACCTCATCGCGTTCTACGACTCGAACCAGATCTCGATCGAGGACGACACGAACGTCGCATTCACCGAAGACGTCGCCGCACGGTACGAGGCGTACGGATGGCATGTGCAGACCGTCGACTGGAAGAAGACCGGCGAATACGTGGAAGACGTCGCCGAGCTGTTCGCCGCAGTCGAGGCCGCGAAGGGCGAGACCGCCAAGCCCTCTCTCATCATCCTCAGGACGATCATCGGCTGGCCGTCGCCCGGAAAGCAGAACAGCGGCAAGATCCACGGTTCTGCGCTCGGCGCCGACGAGCTCGCCGCCACCAAGAAGGTCCTGGACTTCGACCCTGAGCAGACCTTCGCCGTCGCGGACGACGTGATCGCGCACACCCGCGCGCTCGCCGACCGTGCCGCTGAGGTGCGCGCCGCGTGGCAGGAGTCGTTCGATTCCTGGGCCACCGCGAACCCCGAGCGCAAGGCGCTGCTCGACCGCGTCGAGGCGCACGAGCTGCCCTCCGACATCGCGTCGGCGCTTCCCGCCTTCGAATCGGGCAAGGAAGTCTCCACCCGCGCAGCGTCCGGTCAGGTCATCAACGCTCTCGCTGCCGAGCTCCCCGAGCTGTGGGGCGGCTCGGCCGACCTCGCCGAGTCGAACCTCACGACCATCAAGAACGCCGCCTCGTTCATCCCTTCCGAGTGGTCGACGCACGAATGGTCGGGCAACCCGTACGGACGCGTGCTGCACTTCGGCATCCGTGAGCACGCGATGGCGGCGATCATCAACGGCATCGTGCTGCACGGCCCGACCCGCGCCTTCGGCGGCACGTTCCTGATCTTCAGCGACTACATGCGCCCGTCCGTCCGCCTGGCTGCGCTGATGAACATCCCCAGCATCTTCGTCTGGACGCACGATTCCGTCGCGCTCGGCGAAGACGGCCCGACGCACCAGCCGATCGAGCAGCTCGCGACCCTGCGCGCCATCCCGAACTTCACGGTGGTGCGCCCTGCGGACGCGAACGAGACCTCGGTCGTCTGGCTCGAACTGCTGCGCCGCCACGCCGGACCGGCTGGTATCGCGCTGACGCGTCAGAACATCCCGGTGTTCGCACGCGGCGAGGGCGCGGCGTCAGGCGACACCTTCGCCTCAGCCGACAACGCGACCAAGGGCGCCTATGTGCTCGCGGAAGCGCCGAACGGCACGCCCGACGTCATCATCATCGCCACCGGCTCCGAGGTGCAGCTGGCTGTGGCAGCTCGCGAGACGCTGGCCGCCGACGGGATCAACGCCCGCGTCGTCTCGGCTCCGTCGCTGGAGTGGTTCGACGAGCAGGATGCCGCGTACCGCGAGTCCGTGCTCCCGGCATCGGTCACCGCACGCGTGTCCGTCGAGGCGGGCTCCGCACTCACCTGGCGCGGCATCGTCGGCGACAAGGGACGTTCCGTCGCGATCGATCACTTCGGCGCATCCGCCGACTACAAGACCCTGTTCCAGGAATTCGGCATCACCGCCGAGGCCGTCGTCGAGGCGGCACGCGCAACTGTCAAGGAGAACGCATGAGCACCCCCACCGCAGACCTCGCAGCCGCAGGCGTCAGCATCTGGCTGGACGACCTCTCCCGTACCCGCATCGACTCCGGCAACCTCGCCGAGCTGATCGAGACGCGAAACGTCGTGGGCGTCACGACGAACCCGACGATCTTCGCCGGTGCCATCACCAACCCGGATGACACCTCCTACGACGCGCAGGTCACCGAACTCGCCGCGTCGGGCGCGACTGCCGAAGAGGCCGTGTTCGCGGCCACCACGCAGGACGTCGCCGCCGCACTCGACGTCTTCCGTCCGGTGTGGGACGCTTCGGGTCACGTCGACGGCCGCGTGTCGATCGAGGTGTCCCCCGATCTCGCGCACGACACCGAGGGAACGGTCGCGCAGGCCAAGCAGCTCTGGGAGAAGATCGACCGCCCGAACCTGCTGGTGAAGATCCCCGCGACCAAGGCGGGCCTTCCCGCGATCGCGCAGACGATCGGCGCGGGCATCAGCGTCAACGTGACCCTGATCTTCAGCCTCGAGCGCTACGCCGAGGTCATCGAGGCGTACCTGACCGGGCTCGAGACGGCCGAGGCCGCGGGCATCGACCTGTCGACGATCGAGTCGGTCGCGTCGTTCTTCGTCTCGCGCGTCGACACCGAGACCGACAAGCGCCTCGTCGCGATCGGCACCGATGAGGCGCTCGCACTCAAGAGCAAGGCCGGCCTCGCGAACGCCCGTCTCGCGTACGAGCTGTTCGAGAAGACGTTCGCTGGCGACCGCGCCAAGGCCCTTCTGGATGCCGGTGCGACCCTGCAGCGTCCGCTGTGGGCCTCGACGGGCGTCAAGGACCCGGCCCTTCCCGACACCCTGTACGTGACGGAACTCGTCGCCCAGGGCGTCGTGAACACGATGCCGGAGAAGACGCTCGAGGCGACCTTCGACCACGGCGTCATCGCGGGCGACACGATCACCGGCGGCTACGACGAGGCCCGCGAGGTCTTCGCCGGACTCGAGAAGGTCGGCGTCGACTTCGCCGATGTCACCCAGGTGCTCGAGGACGAGGGCGTCGCGAAGTTCATCGACTCCTGGCATGACCTGCTCGCCCAGGTCGCTGAGGGGCTCGAGGCCCAGCGATGACGTTCTCGATCCACGCGTCGGGCGCTGCGAAGACGGCGATCGACGAGGTCGTTCCGCAGCTGGTCGGCGACCTCATCGCATCGCGCATCACCGGGTTCGACTCGACGCTGTGGGGCGAAGCCGCCGAAGAAGAGGCAGCCAAGCGTCTCGGCTGGCTCGAGGCAGTGTCGGTCTCGCGTCCTCTGGTTCCTGAGATCGTCGCGCTCCGCGACGCGCTGCGTTCCAAGGGCGTCACCCGCGTCGTGCTCGCCGGCATGGGTGGATCGTCGCTCGCGCCTGAGGTGATCACGCAGACCGCAGGTGTCGCGCTCACGATCCTCGACTCGACGGCACCCGGCCAGGTACTGGCCGCGCTCGACGAGGGTCTCGAGCAGACCGCCCTGGTCGTTTCGTCGAAGTCGGGCTCCACGGTCGAGACCGATTCGCAGCGCCGCACGTTCGAGGCCGCGTTCCGCGACCTCGGCATCGATCCCGTCGAGCGCATCGTCGTCGTCACCGACCCCGGTTCGCCGCTGGACGCATCCGCTCGCGAGGCCGGATACCGGGTGTTCAACGCCGACCCGAACGTGGGCGGCCGCTACTCGGCCCTCACCGCCTTCGGGCTGGTGCCCTCCGGACTCGCCGGTGCCGACATCTCCGAGCTGCTCGACGAGGCCGAGGCGACACTGCTGCAGGTCGCCGTCGACGCGGCAGACAACCCGGCGCTGCGCCTCGGCGCAGCCATCGCAGGCACGAGTCCGCGGCGCGACAAGCTGGGCCTGATCACCGACGGAACGCACATCAACGGTCTGCCGGATTGGATCGAGCAGCTCATCGCCGAGTCCACAGGCAAGGACGGCACCGGCATCCTGCCCGTCGTGCTGCTGCCGGTCTCGCCGGAACTGGATGAGGTCCCCGCTGACCTGCAGATCGTGCGCCTCGTCGATGACGCGAACGAGTTCCACCTGCGCGAGCGTCACGAAGGCGAGATCCTCGTGAGCGGTTCGCTCGGCGCGAACCTGATCGTGTGGGAGTACGCGACCGCGATCGCCGGCTACCTGCTGGGCATCGATCCGTTCAACCAGCCCGACGTCGAATCCGCCAAGGTCGCCACCCGTGGCCTTCTGGACGCACGGCCCGCGCCGACAGCGCCCGCGTTCGTCGAGAGCGGCATCGAGGTCCGTGTGTCCGATCCCGCGCTTGCGGCTTCGGGCAACATCGAAGCGGTGCTGGACGCGCTGTGGGCGCAGCTGCCGGAAGACGGCTACGTGTCGATCCAGGCGTACGTCAACCGTCTGGAGCTGCCGCAGCTGCAGGGTCTTCGCGAGCTGGTCGCCGCCGATTCCGGCCGTCCGACCACGTTCGGCTGGGGTCCTCGGTTCCTGCATTCGACCGGCCAGTATCACAAGGGCGGACCCGCTCAGGGTGTGTTCCTGCAGATCCTGGAGCGCACAGACGTCGATCTCGAGATCCCAGAGCGCCCGTTCACCTTCGGACAGCTCATCCAAGCGCAGGCCGCGGGTGATGCCGGCGTGCTGGCCGAGCATGGCCGCCCCGTCGTGTCCCTGACGATCACAGAGGACTCGGCCGACGTGCTCGCCCTCTTCGAAGCCGCCCAGAAGTAGCCCGTAGGAGAAGCCCCCGCCGATGACCGTTCCCGTATCACGCGGCCATAACCCGCTGCGCGACCCAGACGACCGTCGCCTCAATCGCATCGCAGGTCCCAGCGCGCTGGTGATCTTCGGTGTGACTGGCGACCTGTCGCGCAAGAAGCTCATGCCGGCGGTCTACGACCTGGCGAACCGAGGGCTCCTGCCGCCCGGTTTCGCCCTGGTCGGCTTCGCCCGACGCGATTGGGAGGACCAGGACTTCGCCGAGGTCGTGTACGACGCGGTGAAGAAGCACGCGCGCACCGAGTTCCGCGAGGAGACCTGGCAGCAGCTGCTGCAGGGCATCCGCTTCGTCTCCGGTGAGTTCGACAACCCCGAGTCGTTCGCCAAGCTGCGCGAGACCGTCGAGAAGCTCGACGTCGAACGCGGCACGATGGGAAACCACGCGTACTACCTGTCGATCCCGCCGAAGTCGTTCCCCGTCGTCACGAAGCAGCTGAAGGACTCCGGGCTGGTCGGCGACGACCACGGCGACGAGCGCTGGCGGCGCGTCGTCATCGAGAAGCCCTTCGGCCACGATCTCGAATCGGCGCGCGACCTCAACGAGGCGCTGGAGGTCGCTTTCCCCGCAGACGCGATCTTCCGCATCGACCACTACCTCGGCAAGGAGACGGTGCAGAACATCCTCGCGCTGCGCTTCGCGAACGAGCTGTACGAGCCGATCTGGAACCGCAACTACGTCGATCACGTGCAGATCACCATGGCCGAGGACATCGGCGTCGGCGGTCGCGCCGGCTACTACGACGGCGTCGGTGCTGCGCGGGACGTCATCCAGAACCACCTGCTGCAGCTTCTCGCACTCACCGCGATGGAAGAGCCGATCAGCCTGAGCGCAGAGCACCTGCGCGCCGAGAAGGAGAAGGTGCTCGCCGCCGTCACCCTTCCCGAGGATCTCTCCCTCGCGACCGCACGCGGCCAGTACGCGGGCGGATGGCAGGGCGGCGAACAGGTCACCGGTTTCCTCGACGAGGACGGGATGGACCCGGATTCCACCACGGAGACCTACGCGGCCATCAGGCTCGACATCAACACGCGACGCTGGGCCGATGTTCCGTTCTATCTGCGCACCGGCAAGCGCCTGGGTCGCCGAGTGACGGAGATCGCCGTGGTCTTCAAGCGCGCCCCGCAGCATCTGTTCGGACGTTCGAACACCGCAGAGCTCGGTCAGAACGCCCTCGTCATCCGCGTGCAGCCCGATGAGGGAGTGACGATCCGGTTCGGCTCCAAGGTCCCTGGTGCCGGCAGCAACGTCCGCGATGTGACGATGGACTTCGGATACGGCCACGCCTTCACCGAAGCGAGCCCCGAGGCGTACGAGCGGCTCATCCTGGACGTGCTCCTCGGCGACCCGCCGCTGTTCCCGCGCCACGAAGAGGTCGAGCTGTCCTGGAAGATCCTCGACCCCGTCGAGAAGTACTGGGCATCGCAGAAGACACCGGTGCAGCAGTACGCCCCCGGTTCGTGGGGTCCGGCATCCGCCGATGCCCTTCTGGCCCGCGACGGACGAGTCTGGAGACGACCGTGATCATCGACCTTCCCGACACGACCGTCAGCCAGGTCGCCAAGCAACTCGTCAAACTGCGTGAGGAGGGCGGCGCTGTGGCGCTCGGCCGCGTGCTGACCCTGGTCATCGCCGCACGCGAAGAGGTCGCAGAAGAGGCGATCGAGGCGGCCAACGACGCCTCCCGCGAGCATCCGATGCGCGTGATCGTCCTCACCGAACGCGAGGGCGATGCGCGCCTCGACGCCCAGATCCGTGTCGGCGGCGACGCCGGTGCGAGCGAGGTCGTCGTGCTGCGTGCCGACGGCGACGCGGCCGGCAACCAGGAGAGCCTGCTCACCGGCCTTCTGCTGCCCGATGCCCCGGTCGTCGCCTGGTGGCCGGATGACGCTCCGGAGGAGCCGTCCGCCACACCGCTCGGTCATATCGCCCAGCGTCGCATCACCGACGCCGCCACCGCCAACGACGTGCGCGCGCAGATCGAGTCACTCGGGCGTTCGCACGCCCCCGGCGACACCGACCTCGCGTGGACCCGTCTCACGTACTGGCGCGAGCAGCTCGCTGCAGTGCTCGACCAGCCGCCGTTCGAAGAGGTCACGGCTGTGGAGGTGCGAGGTGCAGCCTCCTCCCCGTCCACCGCACTGCTCGCAGCATGGCTCCAGCTCGCCCTCGACGTTCCGGTTCGATGGGCGTATGAGAAGCGCGATGAATGGGACGAAGGCATCAAGTCGGTTCGCCTCAGCCGTGCGAGCGGGGACATCCTGCTGGAGCGCCCCGTCCCAGGTGACGCCGTGCTCACGCAGCCCGGTCAGCCCAACCACGATCTGCATCTGCCGCGCCGCACCCTGCGGGAGTGCCTGGCTGAGGAGTTGCGCCGTCTCGATCCCGACGTCCTGTACGGTCGAGTGATCACCGAGGGCTGGGAGAAGCTGGGTCCGCCCGAGACCGGGGAGTGAACGACATGCAGGCATCATCCGCCGAGAAGCTGGTCGTCGTCGAGCCGACGCCGTCCGCTCTCGCCGACCGGGTCGCGCAGGCGTTCCTCACACGGGTGAAGGCCAGGACGAAGAACGGCCGGACCGCGCACATCGCTCTCACCGGCGGATCGATGGGCAGCACGGTTCTTCGCGCCGTCGCCGCTCATCCCAAGGTGAACCGCATCGACTGGTCGCTGGTGCACTTCTGGTGGGGTGACGAACGATTCGTCGCTCGCGACGATCAGGATCGGAACGCCCTGCAGTCGCGTGAGGCGCTGCTGGATCACATCACTGTGCCTGCGGAGAACATCCATGAGGTCGCCGGCGCCGACAGCGGCCTCTCACTAGATGAGGCCGCAGCGGCGTACGCCGCGGAGCTCGCGAGGTTCGGTGGCCAAGAGCATGCCTGGCCGTCGTTCGCGGTGTGCTTCCTCGGTGTCGGTCCAGATGGTCACATCGCCTCGCTGTTCCCGGATCGCTCCGAGGTCACCGAGACGGATGCTGCGGTGCTGCCCGTTCGCGACTCTCCGAAGCCGCCGCCGGAGCGGGTCACGCTGACCCGTCCGGTGATCAATTCCTCCAAGCGCGTCTGGCTGGTTCTCACCGGCGCCGACAAGGCCTCGGCGCTCGGGCTCGCACTCGCGGGCGCCAGCTACACGAACGTGCCCGCAGCGGGCGCCAAGGGGCGCAAGCGCACGATCTTCTTCGTCGATCAGGCTGCCGCGTCGGAGGTCTCGGAAGACCTCATCGAACAGGTCTACTGATCGCTGCTCTCCACCCCTGGGCCGTACTCGGTGCCTGGGCGGCGCGTCGCGTCTGAGCCGTTGGACGAGTCCGAAGCGACGCTCCCCCGGACGATGCCGAGTTCCTGGCTCTCACTTAGCACCTGCGGGTGATACCTGGCGAGACCGACCACGCCCCAGATCGCGATCGCTCCGGCGACTCCGAAGCAGACGAGCACCCATGGCGGCGCAGCCGCGGCTTCGCCGAGCACCAGCATCCCGATCAGAACCGCGATCATCGGATCGACCACGGTCAGCCCGGCGATCACAAGGTCGGGCGGGCCGGAACTGTATGCGGTCTGGACGAAGTAGGCACCGACGGCGGATGCCGCCACCAGGGCGATCACGCATACCAGCGTCACCCAGTCGAACTCCCCGGCCTGCACGCGCTTGATGACGGCCTTGGCCAGCGTTGCGACGAAGCCGTAGAGGATGCCGGCGCCGACGACGTAGAAGAGAGCCCGCATGCGGTGGCGCAGGATCAGCCAGAATCCGCCGAGCACGATGATCACGACCAGCAGGATCGCGAGGATCACGAAGAGCTCGCGATCGGTGATCTCCTGCTCCACGGCGAACAGTGCAGCGAAGATGACGAAGATGAAGATGCCGCCCACGCACGCCCCTATGGCTATGAGCGACTTCCTGGTGGGTGTGTGCCCGGACACACGGGCATTGAGCAGAGTGGTGATCACGAGCGCGATCGCGCCGAGCGGCTGGACGACGATCAGCGGGGCAGCGGAGAGCGCCGCGAGCTGGCAGACGATCGCCAGGCCGAGCATGAGCGTGCCGAGGATCCATGACGGCCTGGTCAGCAGTCGTTTGAGCTGGTCGGCGCTCAGACCGCTCGCTCCGTCCGCACCGCTGAGGCGCTCGACCTTCTCGACGCCGCGGTGCTGGTATTGGGCTCCGAGCGACATGAACACAGCGCCCGCGAGCGCCAAGGGGATGCCGAGCAGCAACGCGGGGTTCTGGAAGACGCCGACGAGCTGGTTGCCGACATCCGCCTCTGCCATCCACACGCCCGCGCTCACACTGAAACACTACCTGGCACAGGGCGCACAGTAGGGTTGTGGCGTGGCTGTTCTACCGATTCGCATCATGGGCGATACCGTTCTGCACTCCCCCGCATCGCCCGTCGCCGAGATCGATGACGAGGTCCGCACTCTCGTCGCCGACATGTTCGAGACCATGGACACAGCTCCTGGGGTCGGCCTCGCCGCTCCCCAGGTCGGCGTGGCTCTTCGCATCTACACGTATTCGTATGTGGACGATGACGACCAGCCGTGGCGCGGCGTGCTCATCAACCCGGTGCTGTGGATGTCTCCCCCTGAGCCCGGCCCCCCCGACCCGGACGAGGAGTCCGAGGGCTGCCTGTCCTTCCCCGGTGAGCGGTTCCCACTGCGCCGTGCCGACCGAGTGCTGGTGACCGGTCTGGACCTCGACGGCGCGGCGGTGCGCATCGAGGTGGACGGATGGCGGGCCCGCATCATGCAGCACGAGTTCGATCATCTCGACGGCATCCTCTACATCGATCGACTGTCCGACGGCGATTGGAAGACCGTCCAGAAGATCGCGCGCAAACGCGGATGGGGCAAGCCCGGTGCGAGCTGGATGCCCGGAGTCGACGACCTCGAAGCCTGAGCGCATACAGCTTCTGCATAACCCATTCAAAGTTGCGTCTCAGGTTCAGTGTCAGTACCGTTCCCGTGGGGCGGGCCATCAGTGTCCGTTGACGGACGATTCCTCGGAGGGGAACTCACATGATGAAACTGCGCAACCGGCGCGCGCTCGCACTGGCAGGAACGGCGCTCGCGCTCAGCATCGCGCTCAGCGGCTGCAGCGCGCTCAACAACCTCATCGTGGGCGGCAGCAATGACGCTCAGCGCGATGAAGAGACCGGCGAGGTCACCGAGGGATCGAACATCGACATCTTCTCCCTCAAGGTGGGTGACTGCATGCCGACCAGCGACACCACCGGCGAGATCACCGATGCCGATGTCGTTCCTTGCTCCGAGCCGCACGCGGACGAGGTCTTCTTCGAGTGCAGTGCGTGATCTACGAGCCGGACCCCGCCGACCCGAAGCTTTCGCTCGATGTGACCGGCACGCTCAGAGGCGCCGCACGCTGATCAGCGGCTGATTCGCGCAAGAGGCTCCGTCCGATCGGGCGGAGCCTCTTGCGCATGCCTGCCGTACGGGCACAACACCGCACGAATGCAGAAAGCCCCGTACAAGACGGGGCCTTCTGATCTGGCTCCCCAAATTGGACTCGAACCAATAACCTGCCGATTAACAGTCGGCTGCTCTGCCAATTGAGCTATTGGGGATCAGGCGATGTCGCCGAAGCAACTCCACAATCTTAGCAAACCCCCGAGGGTGCTCGTGACACCCGCCGCCCTGCTCGGGCGTGTCGAGTCGGGTCAGCGGCCGAGCGAATCCGCCTCGCCGTTGGGCACCCAGAGCAGGTCCTTGCCGACGCCCCGCGCCACCACGTGACCGGCACGCAGCATCAGCGTCTCGGCATTGAGCTCACGGATGAACGCCGCATCGTTCGTGACGAGCAGCGCTCCCATCCCCTGCCCGTTGCGGCGCCTGGTGATCGCGTCGAACACGACCGGCCGCACTTCGAGATCGAGATTCGCGAGCGGCTCGTCGGCGATGAGCACCCGCGGCTCGAGGACGAAGGCCCGTGCGATCGCAACCCGCTGACGCATGCCGGCGCTGAGCTCGTACGGGAACTTCGCCGCCGTGCCGAGCGGCAGATGCAGCTCGTCCAGCAGCGTCGCGATGCGGATCGAGAGCGCCTTGCTGTTGACGCGCTTCTCGCGGATGAGGATCGGCTCTGCGATCACTTCACTCACCGTGAGCGTCGGCGGAAGATCGGCGCCGGCACCCTGAGGGATGAACCCGGTGAGGTATGTCAGCTCGCGATGCCGCCGACCGGGCTTTCGCACGTTCACGCCGCAGACTTCGGCGGTGCCGCCGACGATGCGCACCGATGGGTCCGTGGAACCCGCGAGAGCCGCGACCAGCGTGGACTTGCCGGATCCGGTGGGACCGGCGACGCAGATCAGGTCGCCGGGAGAGAGCGCGAAGGTGACTCCGTCGACGGCGCGCGTGGGGGCTCCGTGCCCGATCCGATCGATGACCAGATCGAAGCAGTCGATCACGTTCGAGGAGTGTTGCCTTCGGGACATAGGTTCCATCCTCCCCCGAATCGGCCTTACGGTCCGTTACGACTCGGTGAAGCGCTGGCGCTCGATGTCGAGATCGCGCAGGCGCATGCGCAATGCCCGGCCGCCGTCCGAATCCGCAGGCACTCTCTGCACAGCGCCGAGCAGCTCGTTCTTCTCCCGATCGAGGTTGCGCAGGATCATGCGCCGGAACAGATCCGCCGTCGATCTGGCCGCCCCCTCCTCATCGCGTGCCGGGAACGGCGACATCAGCAGCTCCCCGGCGAGCAAGCGGTACGGCTCGCGCACCGCGTTGACAGCATCCATCGCCCATCCGACGCGCGTACGGTCGGATGCGGCGACGACGACTTCGCGGATCGCTTCCAACGCCGGGTGGCGGAACGGCACCTCGAATGCGCGCGCCAGCGTGGCCTGATCGATCTGATGCCCGTACTGCAGGGCTCCCATCATCGCGCCGCGCTCGAGTGCGACGTCGGCCGTGCGCGGCAGGCTCGCCAGCGTCACGGGTGCGACTGCCGTCGGCTCCGAACCCGCCGGCACAGCCTCTGCCGGTTCGCGTCGTGCAGGAGCGTGGTTCGCTCCTGCACGACCAGCACGCTCCACCTCGGCGCGCACCTCGGTCGGGTCCATGCCCAGACGTCGGGCGAGCATCCGCTCGTACCCTGGGCGCAGCAGGCGATCGCGGATCTCGGCCACGATCGGTGCTGCCGCTCGCAGCGCGCCGACCTGCCCCTCGACGGTGGCGAGGTCGAAACCGCTGAGTCTGCGGTCGATCGCGAACTCGAACATCGGCACCTTGGCGTCCATGAGCCCACGCACCGCAGCGTCGCCGCGCTGCAGCCTCAGATCGCACGGATCGAGACCGTTCGGGGCCACGGCGACGAAGGTCTGCGCGTTGAAGCGGTCATCCTCTGTGAAGGCGCGCAGCGCCGCCTTCTGGCCCGCCTCGTCGCCGTCGAACGTGAACACGACCTCCCCCGAGGCGTTGTCGTCGCCCATCACACGGCGCAGAACCTTGATGTGCTCCGCGCCGAACGCCGTGCCACAGGTCGCGACAGCTGTGGTCAGACCCGCAAGGTGGCACGCCATGACGTCGGTGTACCCCTCGACGACCACGACGCGTCGCGGATCGCCTCGAGAGATGTCGCGCTTGGCCAGGTCGAGCCCGTAGAGCACCTGGGCCTTCTTGTAGATGATCGTCTCGGGAGTGTTCAGGTACTTCGGCCCCTGGTCGTCGTCATACAGCTTGCGGGCGCCGAAGCCGATGGTCTGTCCTGTGACATCGCGGATCGGCCAGACCAGCCGTCCGCGGAATCTGTCGTACACCCCGCGCTGTCCCTGTGACACGAGTCCGGCCGCGAGCAGCTCGTCGCGCGTGAATCCCTGCGCGGTGAGGGCCTTCATCATCCCTTCCCATCCGCGCGGCGCGTAGCCGACGCCGAAATGGGCTGCGGCACCGGCGTCGAAGCCGCGTTCTCCGAGGAACTTCCGGCCGGTCTCCGCTTCGGCCGACAGCAGTTGGCCGCGGAAGAACTCGGCTGCCGCGGTGTTCGCCGCGTACAGGCGGCTGCGGCCGCTGTTCTCCGGTGCCGACCCGCCGTCCTCGTAGTGCAGGGTGTAGCCGATGCGTCCCGCGAGGCGCTCGACCGCCTCGGTGAAGCTGACGTGATCCATCTCCCGCAGGAACGAGTACACGTCGCCGGATTCTCCGCAGCCGAAGCAGTGGTAATAGCCGACCTGCGGGCGCACGTGGAAGCTGGGGCTCTTCTCGTCGTGGAACGGGCAGAGCCCCTTGAGCGAGCCGACGCCGGCCGACTTCAATGCGACGCGTTCTCCGACGATGTCGCCGATGTTGGTGCGCGACTTCACCTCATCGACGTCTGCCTGGCGGATCCTCGGCATCAGTTCGCCCTTTCGGCGAGTGCCCGTTCGTCCTCGTGCGCGCCGGAGCGCTGCCTAACATGACGCGGGGACCAGATGCCGACCTCAGCAGGGTCGACATCGCCGACGAGCCTGCTGTGCCAATCCAGGGCCGTCTGATCCGTCAGGCTGGCGATCTGGTCGACGACCACTCGCGCGCGCTGCGCATCCGTCTCCGCGTCGTGGAAGTCCGCCGCGAAGGCGGGCTCGAGCACATCTGCTCCCGCCGTCCACAGCGCATCGGTCGACCAGAGTGCATCGGCAAGGCGCTTGAGCACGCGTCGCTGCTCCTTGTAGACGCCCTTGCGGGCCTCGATCGTCACGATCGCCTGTCCCATGATGCCCTTGAGTACGGCGATCTCCGCCTCCACCACCCGCGGCACGACGACGTGCGCGCTGTACCGGGCGAGCGCCGGGCCCCGATAGGTCTCACGCGTCGCGGCGACGGCGGCGCGCGCGAAGCGGCCGATCAGGTCGCTGGTGAGGTTCTTGAGCCCGGCGAGATCGCGGCGTGAGCGGTCGAAGGACTTCAGCCACATCGGCTGGCTCGTCAGGCGGTAGAGAGCGTCGGCGAGCTCTTCCCTGGTGAAGTCGTACCCGACCCATTGCTGCACGCGCCCGACCAGCGCATCGTGTTGCTTCGGGTTCGACAGCGTGGCCACATCGAGGTAGCCGTTGACGATCGCGTCTTCGAAGTCGTGCACGGAATAGGCGATGTCATCGGAGAGATCCATGATCTCCGCCTCGATGCAGCGCAGACGCCCAGGTGCGTCCTCGCGCATCCAGCGGAACACGTCCTCATCCTCGGGATACACGCCGAACTTCAGACGTCCGCCGGGATCGGGGACGGGGCTGTCGACCGTCCACGGATACTTGCAGGTCGCGTCGAGGCTCGCCCGCGTGAGGTTCAGCCCGACGGAATGGCCGTCCGCGTCGAGGACCTTCGCCTCCAGGCGGGTGAGGATGCGCAGCGACTGCGCGTTGCCCTCGAAGCCGCCGATCGGCTCCGCCCATTCGTTCAGGGCGCGTTCGCCGTTGTGGCCGAACGGCGGATGCCCCAGATCGTGACTGAGGCAGGCGGTGTCGACGACGTCGGCCGAGACGCCGAGAGCCCCGGCGAGTTCTCGGCCGACCTGCGCGACCTCGAGCGAGTGCGTCAGCCGATTGCGGGCGAAGTCAGCCGTGCTCGCAGGGCTCAGCACCTGCGTCTTCGCCGCCAGACGGCGCAGGCCGGCCGAGTGCAGCACTCTGGCACGATCTCGGGCGAAGTCATCACGCTCTGAGCGGTGCTGCTCACTGACGAAGCGCGCCGTGTCGCGCGCGTCGTAGCCGTCGATCCGCGCACCGCCAAACGCTGCGACAGGCTCAGCGGTCGAAGGATCAACCACCACTGTTCTCGATCTCCGCGCCGCGCAGCATCTCGCCGGTGTCGCCGGCGACATCACGTGAGTCCAGCCACTTGTCGGGCAGAGCAGGGCGCTTCGGGCGACCGGCACGACCGCGCTGACCCTCGGCATCCGCTCCGGGATACGGCGCATCACGGTCGAGCTGACCGAGCAGGTCATCGATGTGGGCGAGGCTCTGCGCAGTGGCGAGGCCGGTGCGCACGTCACTGCCGACCGGATAGCCCTTGAAGTACCATGCGACGTGCTTGCGGATATCGCGGCATCCGTGATCCTCGTCCTCGAGGAACTCGACCAGCAGCTGCGCATGCCGGCGGAAGGCATCGGCGACGAAACCGAGGGTGGCGTCGACCGGTCGAGACTCGGCGCCGAACGCTGCGGCGAGATCGCCGAACAGCCACGGGCGGCCCAGGCATCCGCGCCCGACGACGACGCCGTCGCAGTCGGTCTCGGCCATCATCCGCACGGCGTCATCGGCCGACCAGATGTCGCCGTTTCCGAGCACCGGGATGCTCGTGACAGCCTGCTTCAACTCGCCGATCGCGTTCCAGTCGGCGTGGCCGGAGTAGAACTCGCTCGCGGTGCGGGCATGCAGGGCGACGGCAGCGGCACCGGCGTCTTCGGCGGCGCGCCCGGCGTCGAGGAACGTGAGGTGGTCGGCATCGATGCCCTTGCGCATCTTCACCGTCAGCGGGATGTCTCCGGCGGCCTTGACCGCCTGATCGACGATCTCCGCGAACAGACCGGTCTTCCACGGCAGCGCTGCTCCCCCGCCCTTGCGGGTGACCTTGGGGACGGGGCATCCGAAGTTCAGGTCAATGTGGTCGGCGTGGTCTTCCGCCACGATGATGCGCACCGCCTCGGCGATGGTCTTCGGGTCGACGCCGTAGAGCTGGATAGACCGCGGCGTCTCGCTCTCGTGGTGGCGGATGAGCCGCATCGTCGTGTCGTTGCGTTCCACCAGCGCGCGAGACGTGATCATCTCGCTGACGTAGAGGCCCGCGCCGTATTCACGGCACAGGAGACGGAACGCGGTGTTGGTGATGCCCGCCATGGGTGCGAGGACGACAGGCACGTCGAGGTCGATCGGGCCGATGCGCAGGGCGCGAGCGGGGGCGGAAGCGAGAGTCATATCCCTTCCATTCTCCCATCCCCACGGCCCTCGGCGCCGCACCGCGTCTTAGGCTGTGGATATGACCGAAACCAGCGTGCGCCAGATCCCATTCACCGATGCCACCGGCGCCGAGAAGACGCTCGACGACCTGGGGGCCGATGTTCTGCTCGTCGTCAACGTGGCATCGAAGTGCGGTCTCACGCCCCAGTACGAGCAGCTCGAGCAGTTGCAGCGCACCTACGGCGACCGCGGCTTCAGCGTCGTCGGGTTCCCGAGCAACCAGTTCATGGGTCAGGAGCCCGGTTCGGTCGAGCAGATCCTGGAGTTCTGCTCCACCACGTACGGCGTGACCTTCCCCGTGAACGACAAGGTCAAGGTCAACGGCAGGAACGCCACCGAGCTCTACAAGGCGCTCAAGGAGACGCAGGACGCCGGCGGCAAGGCCGGACGTGTGGAATGGAACTTCGAGAAGTTCCTGGTGCTGCCGGACGGTTCGGTCAAGCGCTTCCGTCCGAAGCAGAAGCCGGACGCCCCCGAGATCGTCGAGGCGATCGAGGGCGCCCTGGTCCGCTAGACCGCGGCTTCTTCCTGATCCGCCGGTGCGGAGTCGCTCTCGCCGCGTTTGGCCCAGAGGTCTCGCAGCACGTTCTCGAACGTGGCCGGCGGCTGTGCGCCCGAGATACCGTACTGACCGTCGATCACGAAGAACGGCACGCCCTGGATGCCGTAGGCGCGAGCCTGCGCCTGGTCCTGACGGACATCCGGGAGGTGCTTCTCACTCTCGAGCGCCGCGCGAGCCTCATCGGCGTCGAGCCCGACCTCGACCGCCAGCTCGATCAGGTCGTCGATGCGCCCGACATGCTTGCCCTCGGTGAAGTACGCCGACATCAGGCGCTCTTCCATCTCGTGCTGCAGATCGTTCGCCTTGGCATGGTGCAGCAGTTCGTGCGCCTTGACCGTGTTCGTGTGCTTCAGCAGATCGAAGCGGTACTCCAGGCCGGCGTTCTTGGCAATGCCGGTCACGTTGTCGAGCATGCCCACCACCTGGTCACGGGGCATGCCCTTGTGGCCGGCGAGGAAGTCGATCTCGTCTCCGTCGAAGTCGACAGGAGTGTCGGGCGAGAGTTCGAACGAGTGGAAGGTGACGGTGACCTTCGGAGCGTCTTCGTCGCCGGCGACCGCCGCAAGACCTGTTTCGAGGTTGCGCTTGCCGATGTAGCACCACGGGCAGGCGATGTCGGACCAGATGTCAATCGAGATAGGTTGGCTCACCTCAGTGGGAACCTTCTCTGACCCGCGAATATTCCGTTGATAGCATCTTCGGATGCTCTCAGCCGACGATCCGCTCCCCTTCCAGCCGGAGCGCGTGCTGATCGCCGGCGTCACCGGCTCGGGGAAGACCACGCTCGCACGGCGGATCGCGGCCCGCTGGAATCTCACGCACCAGGAGCTCGACGCGCTCTACCACGGACCCGGCTGGACACCCCGACCTGAGTTCCTCGACGAAGTGCGCGCATTCGCCGCAACGGACCGGTGGGTGACCGAGTGGCAGTACACATCCAAGGGAACGAACACGGTCCTCCCGCGAAGTGCTGATCTGCTGCTGTGGCTCGACTACCCGTACGGCGTCGCACGCCGACGGCTCATCCGTCGCACCTGGAAGCGTCGCATCCTACGCACGAAGCTCTGGAACGGGAACGTCGAGCCGAACCTGTGGCATGCGCTCACCGTGCGCGGCGACGAGAACATCCTCGACTGGCAGCGCCGCACTCGCCACAAGTGGAGCGAGCGGATGCCGCAGATCGAAGCAGAGCACCCGCATCTGACGATCGTCCGGCTCACGCATCCGCGCGAGACGGAGCGCTGGCTCGCACACCAGCGGGGCGTTGAGCGAGCGAAGCGAGACGAAACGGGCTGAGCGAGCGAAGCGAGTCGAAGCCACGACCTCACCGAGCCGCATAGGCACCGCCCCTCCGTTGATAGCATCTTCGGATGCTCTCAGCCGACGATCCGCTCCCGTTCCGGCCCGAGCGCGTGCTGATCGCCGGCGTCACCGGTTCGGGAAAGACGTCCCTCGCCGGCCGCATCGCACGTCTCTGGTCGCTCGAACACATCGAGATCGACTCGCTCTTCCACGGCCCGGACTGGACCCCGCGTCCGGAGTTCCTCGACGACGTGCGCGCATTCGCCGCAACGGACCGGTGGGTGACCGAGTGGCAGTACACCAGCAAGGGCACGGATGAGATCATGACGCCGCGCGCGCAGCTCGCGCTCTGGCTGGACTATCCGTATCGAGTGGTGCGCTCGCGACTGATCCGTCGCACTCTGGGCCGCAGCATCCTGCGCACCGAGATGTACAACGGCAACGTCGAGAAGCCCTTGTGGAAGCTGCTGGCGACCCGCGATCCTGGCGAGAACATCCTCGCGTGGCAGACCAAGACGCTGGGGTTCTGGACGGCGAAGATGCCAGACGTCCGAGAGCGATTCCCCCATCTCACGATCGTGCGGCTGCGACACCCGCGCGAGACGGAGCGCTGGCTGCAATCTCAGGCGGACGGCGCATCCACCGCGCCGCCGAAGCGGCGATCGCGCGACACATAGATCTCGATCGCACGCCACAGCTCCTGACGCGAGAAGTCGGGCCAGAGCGTGTCGAGGAACACCATCTCGGCGTACGCCGACTGCCAGAGCAGGAAGTTCGAGGTGCGCTGCTCGCCCGAGCTGCGCAGGAACAGGTCGACGTCCGGCAGCTCTGGCACGTACAACTGGCGGCCGATCATCTTCTCGGTGATCGCCTTCGGCTTCAGACGCCCGGCGGCCACCTCGCCCGCAAGTGAGCGCATCGCGTCTACCAGCTCGCCCCGCCCGCCGTAGTTCACGCACATCGTGAGTGTCAGCACGTCGTTGTCCCTGGTCAGCTCCTCCGCGCGCTGCAGCTCCTTGATCACAGATCCCCACAGTCGAGGCTTTCTTCCCGCCCAGCGGATCCGCACGCCCCACTCGTTGAGTTGGTCGCGCCGACGATGCAGCACGTCGCGGTTGTATCCCATCAGGAAGCGCACCTCCTCGGGCGAGCGAGCCCAGTTCTCGGTCGAGAACGCGTAGACCGACAGATGCTTCACACCGGCCTGGACGGCGCCGGCGACGACGTCGAGCAGCACCTCTTCACCGGCTTTGTGCCCCTCGATGCGGGTGAGGCCCTGCTTGTTCGCCCAGCGGCCGTTGCCATCCATCACGATCGCCACGTGCTCGGGCACCTTGGCGAACACGGGCGGATGCACACCGGTCCAATCGAGCGGGCGGTACGCGACAGCGTCCTTGTGCGTGTACGGCTTCGGAGTCAACGAAAGTCCTCTCGAGACGAGTCAAAGACGTGGGCGAGCGAGCGGATGCCGCGTTCCAGATGGAACTGCGCGTATGCCGACACGAGCCCGGAAGCGGCGGCGGTCTCGGCGTGCGGCGCCGCATCCACGGCATCCCACTCCCCCTGCATGAGGGCGCGCAGCAGCTGCAGCGTCGACTGCGAGACGCGAGGGCTGCCGGCGGGAGCGCAGTTCGAGCACACGAGGCCACCCAGCTGCCCGATGAAGTGCGTGTGCGGGCCCGGCGTGGCGCAGCGCGCGCAATCGCTCAGCGAAGGAGCCCAGCCCGAGAGCGCCATGACACGCAGCAGATAGGAATCCAGGATGCTGCGCGGGGCGTGCTCGCCACGGGAGAGCGCGCGAAGGCCTCCGACGAGCAGCAGGTACTGCTCCGGCGTCGCCTCCGCGTCGCTGAGACGGTCGGCGGTCTCGACCATGGCGTTCGCCGAGGTGAAGCGATCGTAGTGCGCAGCGATCTCCGCACCGTATGCGCCGAGGGACTCCGCCTGCTGCACGATGTCGAGCGATCGACCCTGGTACAGCTGCAGGTCGGCGACCATGAAAGGCTCCAGCCGGGAGCCGAACTTCGACGAGGTGCGCCGCACACCCTTGGCGACGGCACGGATCTTGCCGTTGCGCCGAGACAGCATGGTGACGATCCGATCCGCCTCACCGAGCTTGTGAGTGCGCAGGATCACCGCTTCGTCTCGATAGGTGGGCACTGTCCGATTATCCTCCGTCCACGACACAATGGTCGTGTGACCGAACCGCTCTTCACCATTCCGCTCTGGGCGGACCTTCTCGGCGTCGGCCTCGGCGGCATCCAGGGCGCGATGTTCGCCTCGGGGTTCCGGGGCCAGCGCCGACTCGACCTGCTCGGGGTTGCGATCATCGGCATCCTGATCGGGATGGGCGGAGGTCTCATCCGTGATCTGCTGCTGGGGCAGCCACCGGCGACGCTGCAGAACAACTGGTATCTCATCGCCGCCGGTGGTGCTGCCATCATCGGCATGCTGCTTGCCGGTCTCCTGAACCGGGCGAACGCCGTCATCGTGGGTCTCGATGCCGTCGTCATCGGAATGTTCGGTGCTTTTGGCACCAGCAAGGCAATCGGTCTGGGTGTTCCGCCCGTGCCTGCGGTCTTCATCGGCGTATGCGCCGCTGTAGGCGGCAGCATCCTGCGCGACGTCATCATGGGGCTGCCCGTCGCGATCATGCACGTCGGCTCGCTCTACGCCGTCGCCGCCCTTCTCGGATGCAGTGTGATCGTCACGGTGCACGCCTTCGGCGTGAGCATCACGATCGCCGGCGTCATCGGGCTGGTCGTGACGGCGGTGATCCGCGTGCTGGCCGTGATCTTCGACGTGTCGCTCCCGGAACAGCGCCGCCTCTACCGCCGCAAGGTGGCGGCAGAGACCGGCGCCATCCCGATCGTGAAGCCCTAGGGTCGCTCTAGGCGGTCGCGAGTTCCGGCTGGCGGGTGCGGATCGAGCGGTTCACGCCCGACACGATCGCCTTGAGGCTCGCCGTGGAGATGTCGCCGTCCACTCCGACGCCCCACAGTCGCTGGTCGCCCACCTGGAGCTCGACGTAGGCAGCGGCCTGCGCGTCGCCGCCTGAGCTGAGAGCGTGCTCGACGTAGTCGTAGACCGTGATGTCGAACCCCTGCGCGCGCAGCACCTCGACGAACGCGGCGACCGGCCCGTTGCCCTCGCCCGAGACGGCGTACTGCCGCTCCTCGTCGCGGAGGGTCACATCGAGCACCACCTCGCCAGACATGTCGCTGCGCGTCTGCGTCGCGAGCAGCTCGAAGCGGCCCCACTTCGCGTCGGCGTCGTCGGACGGCAGGTACTCGTCGTTGAAGATCGACCAGATCTGATCGCTCGTGACCTCGCCGCCCTCGGCGTCCGTCTTGGACTGCACGACGCCGGAGAACTCGATCTGGAGCTTGCGCGGCAGGTCGATCGCGTGATCGGTCTTGAGCAGATACGCGATGCCCCCCTTGCCGGACTGCGAGTTCACCCGGATGACGGCCTCATAGGAGCGGCCCAGATCCTTCGGGTCGATCGGCAGGTACGGTACGGCCCACTCGATCTCGTCGACCGTCTTGCCTGCGGCCGCAGCCTCGGCGGCCATCGCCTCGAAGCCCTTCTTGATCGCGTCCTGATGCGAGCCGCTGAAGGCGGTGAAGACCAGGTCGCCGGCCCACGGGCTGCGCTCCGGCACCGGCAGCTGGTTGCAGTACTCGACCGTGCGCTTGACCTGGTCGATGTCGCTGAAGTCGATCTGCGGGTCGATGCCCTGCGTGAACAGGTTGATGCCCAGCGCGACGAGGTCGACATTGCCGGTGCGCTCGCCGTTGCCGAACAGGCAGCCCTCGATGCGGTCGGCACCGGCCATGTACCCGAGCTCGGCCGCGGCGATCGCCGTACCACGGTCGTTGTGAGGGTGCAGCGACAAGATGATGTTCTCGCGGTGGGCGAGACGGCGGCTCATCCACTCGATCGAGTCGGCGTAGACGTTCGGCGATGCCATCTCGACCGTGGCGGGCAGGTTGATGATGACCTTGCGCTCCGGCGTCGGCTCGAACACCTCGATCACCTGGTTGCAGATGTCGAGGGCGAACTCGAGCTCGGTGCCGGTGTAGCTCTCCGGCGAGTACTCGTAGTACACCTGCGTCTCGGGGACGCGCTTCTCATACTCGCGGCACAACCGTGCGCCCTCGAGTGCGATGTCGATGATGCCCTGCTTGTCGGTGCGGAACACGACGTCGCGCTGCAGGATGCTGGTGGAGTTGTACAGGTGCACGATGGCCTGCTTCGCACCGGCGATCGACTCGTAGGTGCGCTCGATCAGGTGCTCACGCGCCTGGGTCAGCACCTGGATCGTGACGTCATCGGGAATGAGATCCTCTTCGATGAGCTGCCGCACGAAATCGAAGTCGGTCTGGCTCGCCGACGGGAACCCGACCTCGATCTCCTTGTAGCCCATGTCGACGAGCAATTGGAACATGACGCGCTTGCGCTCTGGTGACATCGGGTCGATGAGCGCCTGGTTGCCGTCACGCAGATCGACCGCGCACCAGCGGGGTGCTTCGGTGATGCGCTTGGACGGCCAGGTGCGATCGGGAAGATCGACGGTGATCAGCTCGTGGAACGGCCGGTACTTGTGGATCGGCATCGTGGACGGGCGCTGGGAGTTCTGCATGATGGGCTTCTTCTCTTCGTCAAAATGATCGGGCCAACACAAGCGCCGCGACGAGGAAGGCCCTAGTTTGAGGACTCGTCGCGGCAGCTAAGAAGAAGCAGACCAGCGAAATGCATGACGCCATGCTAGCAGGCGAGAGGGGAATATCCGCACCGGCGGATGAGCGAATCTCTCAGGAGGCGACGGTGATGAGATCAAGACCGGGAAAGCGCGAGAATCCCCGGTCTGCCGTGAGGAGCGGGATGCCGCGAGACACCACGTGAGCGCGGCGTTCACCGCCCTTCATCGACTGAAACGAACGAGTCCAGCCCCCAGTTCTGCTCGTACGATCATCGACGCGGAGTACTCCTCGTGTTGAGAAGCCTCAACCGCGCCTTCACTTCTGTGACTGAATGTTCGACATCGTCTCTGAGCGGGATCACACGCATGCGCGCACGATTGTGCACAGGCACCACGGCGCCGGTCTCCGCCTAAAAGCGATCGGGTTCGCGGCATGTCCCTCGGCAAGGAACCTGGTCGCCTCCAGCGCCCGCGACAGCGGATACGTGCGAGACACCGGTACTTCCAGCATTCCGCGCCCGGCGAGATCTACGAGCTCACCGCGGATGCTATCGCGAAAACCGGAACTGTCCGGTGCCGAGCCGACGATCCAACGCAATCCTTCCGCGCGGGCGCGACCCGCCGCTGCGATCGTGACGATGCGCTCCCGGTCGGCGACGAGCTCCAGCGACACGTCGATCGCTTCGTCGGTGCCCACGGCATCCAGCGCTGCGGCGAACTCACCGCCGGCAGCATCACGCGCACGGTCGGCGAGTCCTTCGCCATACATGATCGGGGTGCCCCCGAATCGGCGCACCTCGTCGAATCGGGACTCACTTGCGGTACCGATGACGTGAATGCCGCGGTGCGCGGCCTGCTGCAGCACGCTGACGCCGACGGCCCCTGATGCGCCGTGCAGCAGAATAGTCTCGCCGGCCGCCGCGTGGGTGACGGCGAGCATCTCGGTCGCGGTGGTGCCGGCGAGCAGGAGGTTTGCCGCGGCCGCATGCGTGAGTGCGGCCGGCTTCGCGAAGGCCTTCTCGGCGGGGATCGTGATCTCCGTGGCGTAGCCGCCGCTGACGCGGAAGGCCACGACCTCGTCGCCTATCTGCGCAGGCCATCACTGTTCCCGATTCTTCCTGCGTAGGACACCCACGTGCTCGGCGTCCGGGACTGGCGGTCCCGATCTTGGTCGGCGGTTCTCGGTGTCACCAGCCCCGACGCGATTGCCGCGTTCTGTCAGCGCCACAAGCGCCAGATGCCGATCGGCCGTCCAGCAGACGAGCTTGCCCTTGTGATCGGTGCTGCGTCCGAGGATCCCGGCATCAGCGAGCTCCGTCAGTGCTTTGTGCACGGCTGCGATCGAGACCTCATGACGCACCGCGGCGGTGGTCACGGTGAGCACAGGGTTCGAGGCAAGGTCATCGACGATGCGCAGCACGACGGCCCCCTTTCGCGGCGCGGCCGGCGAAATCCCACGTGTCGTTCGAAAGTCGATCAACGTGCGCATCGTCTCCTGTTGCAATCTCTCGATATCCCCGTACAACTGGATCGCATTCTCGGCTGCCTGTACAGCAGCCGCTGAAAATCCGACGATCCAGTCGTCGAGGCGCTGAGGTTTCGAACGAAACGCGCCAAGGCCTGAAATATAGGCGTTCGTGTCACCGGCGAACACGGTACTGATCGGCACCAAGATGTTTCGCAATGCATCGCTGCGGCGCAGCACCGTGTGAATCAGCGCGCGTCCGGTGCGCCCGTTCCCATCGACGAACGGGTGGATCGTCTCGAACTGCGCATGTGCGATCGCGGCCCTGACAACCGCATTTCCTTCAGTCGAGGTGAGAAAACGCGCAAGGTCGTCGACAAGTCGAGGAACCTCCGATTCAGGAGGAGGCACGAAGTCCGCACGGAGCGGACTCCATCCCGCGCCCCCCACCCAGTTCTGCTCGCGTCGCAGTCCTGGCTCCAACGACGGTTCGATGACATGCTGCAGTCGCTCTATGTCCACGACTGTGATCGGTTGGCGTCGATCCGACAGGATCGCTATCGCATCTTCAGTGGCGCGAACGTTGGCCACGACTTCGAGCGCGATGCGCGAACCTTGCCGCAACAGCTCGGCGACAGCCAACCGCTTCGGTGTGATGCGGTTGCCCTCGATCCACGACGAGGAGATGCTTTCTGAGCGGATCAAGAGGTGGTTCAGGTATCCACCTTGCGCCGAGATACGCTCATCGGCTCGCGCAAGAACGGCGAGAGCATCCTCTGCCGCCTCTCGAGCCTCGGGTCCGAGTTCGGGAAGAGCGCTGCCGAGTTCGTCGGGCACATACGCGAGATAACGACCGGGAGCACGATCACGTCGGCTGAGCTGTCCGTGTTCCGCGGACTGCCACAGTCTTTCGACGAACGTGCCCACATCAGCTCCAGCCATTTGAAATCCGTATAAATCAACTTTACGGTATTTAAAGTTGATTTAACGGTTGATTCGGCCAGCTTGTCAGAAACCCAGGCGTCCCAGCTGCTTCGGGTCGCGCTGCCATTCTTTCGCGACCTTCACATGCAGTGCGAGGAAGACCCGCGTGCCGAGCAGGTCTTCGATGCCGACACGTGCCCGCTTTCCGACATCCGCCAGTCGCTTGCCCTTGTGTCCGATGATGATCGCCTTCTGGCTGTCGCGCTCGACGACGATCTGCGCGTGCACGTCGGTGAGGTCGCTGTTCTCGCGCGGCGCCACGTCATCGATGACGACCGCGATCGAGTGCGGCAACTCGTCGCGCACACCCTCCAGAGCGGCCTCGCGGATCATCTCCGCGATCCGGTCCTCCTGCGACTCGTCGGTCGTGATCCCCTCCGGGTACAGCGCCGGCCCCTTCGGCATCATCGACAGCATCTCATCGGTGAGCACGTCGAGCTGCTCACGTGTGAGCGCGGACAGCGGAATGACGGCTGCCCAGTCCTCCCGCAGGGCATCGACCTCGATGAGCCGCTCGGTGATCTGCTTGTGGTCGGCGATATCGGTCTTCGTGACGATCGCGACCTTCTTCGCCCGCGCGTAGCCGTCCAACGACGCCGCGATGCGACGGTCGCCGGGCCCGACCTTCTCGGTCGCCGGCACGCAGAAACCGATCACATCGACGTCGCCGAGCACCTGCTCCACGAGATCGTTGAGGCGCTCGCCGAGCAGGGTGCGAGGCTTGTGGATCCCGGGGGTGTCGACGATCACGAGCTGACCGCCAGGGCGGTTCAGGATGCCGCGGATCGCGCGCCTGGTCGTCTGCGGCTTCTCGCTGGTGATGGCGATCTTCTCGCCGACCAGAGCGTTCGTCAGAGTGGACTTTCCGACGTTGGGACGCCCGACGAAGGTCGCGAATCCGCTGCGGAAGGTGTCAGTCATCGTGTGTCTCCATCGTGCGTCTCTTCACCGGCGCCGGCGGCGCGTTCCACGAACACCGTGGCGATGCCCCTGCCCCGGCCGCGCGACGCGCCGCCGGTCAGTGTCAGTCCGTCGATCGTGGCGGTCACGCCGGGCTGAGGGATCTGGTCCACGGCCTTGCCGAGCAGACCGCCGATCGAATCCACGTCCTCGTCCTCGAGTTCGATGCCGAACAGGTCGCCGACGTCGTCCAGCGACAATCGGGCGCTGACGCGGTAGCGGCCCTCGCCCATCTCCACCACCTCGGCGGCGGCATGGTCGTACTCGTCGGAGATCTCGCCCACGAGCTCTTCGATCAGGTCTTCCAAGGTGACGAGTCCGGAGATGCCGCCATGCTCGTCGATCACGAGGCACACGTGCACGGCATCGCGTTTCATCTGCTGCAACAGCGTCTCGGCGCGCATCGATTCCGGCACGAACGTGGCCGGCCTCGCGATCGGGCGGATGGATGCTGCGCGCCACGCACTGTCGTCGCGATACGCGAACTGCACCAGGTCCTTGAGGTAGAGCACGCCGACGACGTCGTCCGCGTCATCATCGACAACCGGCATCCGCGATACGCCGCGTTGCAGGAACAGGGCCATCGCCTCGCTGTTCGTGGCCTCGGCATCGACCGTCACCATCTCGGTGCGCGGCACCATGACGGCGCGCACGAACTGGTCGGTGAAATCGAACACGGAGTGGATGAGGTCGCGGTCGTCCTCTTCGATGAGATCGTTCGAGGCCGCCTCGTCGACCATGCTGAGGAGCTGGTCCTCATTCGCGAACGAGCTGCGTCCTGTTCCAGGGGTGACCTTGTTGCCCAGCACGACCAGGCCCTGGGCGATCGGACCGAGGATGAGGCGCAGTCCGCGGACGATCGATGCCGTGCCGCGGATCATGCCCTCCGAGCGCTGTCGTCCGAACGTGCGCGGACTCGCGCCGACCAGGACGAAGGTGATGCCCGTCATGAGGATCGCCGCGGCGAGCATGGCCCACCAGAGGTTCTCGAACATGATCGTGAACGCGACGGTGACGAGCACCGCGGCGGTCACCTCCACGAGGACGCGGATGAACGCGATGGCGTTGACGTGGGCGTCCAGATCGTCGGCGATGCGGGAGAGGGCTTGCGCCCTGCGTCCCTCGGACGCCATCTCGGCGAGATCACCGCGCGAGGTGACGCTGTACGCGGCGTCGATGGCTGCCATCAGGCCGCCGAACGCCACCAGCAGAACGGCGGCGACAAGGAGGAGGATCTCCTCGGTCATCGGCCGCGTTCGGCGCGTGCGAATCCCTGGATCAGCTCCTTCTGCAGCCCGAACATCTCACGCTCCTCTTCGGGTTCGGCATGGTCGTATCCGAGCAGGTGCAGCAGCCCGTGCGTGGTGAGGAGGATGAGCTCGTCCATCAGAGAGTGACCGGCGGCCTGAGCCTGGGCCTCTGCGACCTGCGGGCAGAGCACGATGTCGCCGAGAAGGCCCGCAGGCGTCGGGCGGTCTTCCGTGCCCGGTCGCAGCTCGTCCATCGGGAAACTGAGCACGTCGGTCGGGCCCGGCTCGTCCATCCACTGCACGTGGAGAGCTTCCATCGCGCCCTCGTCGACGAGCACGATAGCGACCTCGGCATCGGCGCTGACATGCAGCTGAGCGAGATTGAAGTCGGTGAGCCGCTGGAGCACCGTCTCGTCGACGTCGATGGCCGACTCGTTGTTGATCTCGATCATGATGAGTGTCCTCGTTTCGGCGAACGGTCCCTCGGCCCTGGGCGCAGCCCACCGCGACGTTCCGTCCGAGCATCCGGTCCCTGAGCCTGTCGAAGGGCGTGCGCCTGCTCGCGTTCCACCCGCTGTGCGGTGCGCTGCTCGTCGTACTCGCTGTAGGCGTCGACGATCCTGCCGACCAGGGAATGACGCACGACATCGGCGCTGGTGAGCCGGGAGAAGTGGATGTCCTCGATGTCGTCCAGCACGCGGGTGACGAGGCGAAGGCCCGAAGCCCCCTGTGGCAGGTCGACCTGGGTGATGTCTCCGGTGACGACCATCTTCGTGCCGAATCCGAGACGGGTCAGGAACATCTTCATCTGCTCCGGCGTGGTGTTCTGCGCCTCGTCGAGCACGACGAAGGAGTCGTTGAGCGTTCGTCCGCGCATGTACGCGAGGGGTGCCACCTCGATCGTGCCCGTGGCCATCAGGCGCGGGACGACGTCGGGATCCATCATCTCATTGAGGGCGTCGTAGAGCGGGCGCAGATACGGGTCGATCTTGTCGTTCAACGTGCCGGGAAGGAACCCGAGTCGCTCCCCCGCCTCCACGGCGGGACGAGTGAGGATGATGCGCGTGACCTCTTTGCGCTGGAGGGCCTGCACGGCCTTCGCCATCGCGAGGTACGTCTTGCCGGTTCCGGCGGGGCCGATGCCGAAGACGATCGTGTTCTCCTCGATCGCGTCGACGTACTCCTTCTGCCCCATGGTCTTCGGCCGGATCACGCGGCCCCTGGTCGACAGGATCGCTTCGCCGAGAACCTCGCTGGGCCTGGGACCGCCTTCCTGGCGGAGCATGCGCGCGGAACTCTCGACGTCGCTGGGAGCGAGGTCGTAGCCTTCTCTTGTCATCGTGAGCAGTTCCTCCACGAGGTTCTTGGCCGCGGCGACGGGTTCCCGGTCGCCGGTGAGGGTGATCTCATTGCCGCGGACGAGCACCTGCACGTCCGGATGCTGCTTCTCGAGCATCTTCAGCAGGCGGTCCTGGGGCCCGAGCAGCCTCACCATGGCGATGCCGTCGACGTAGATCTTCTCGACGGTCGGGGTCGAGTCGGGGTCAGGCAACGAGGCTCTTCTCCGTCAGCCCGCCGGCGAGGATGTGGGCGTGGACATGGAACACGGTCTGCCCGGCGTTCGCGCCGGTGTTGAACACGAGTCGGAAGTCGCCGTCGGCGTGATCGCCGGCGAGCTCACCGGCGAAGGCGATGAGTTCCGCGAGCAGTTCAGGATCGCCCGCGGCGAGTTCGACGACATCGCGGTACTGGTCGGTCTTCGGGATCACGAGCAGGTGCACAGGCGCCTGTGGCGAGATGTCGCGGATCGCGAACAGCTTTCCCGTGGACGCGATGATCTCACCGGGAACGTCACCGTTGAGGATTCGGGTGAAGATCGAGGGTTCCGTCATGCCTCTCAGTCTACGTGGCGCGGCCCCTCGGGCGGATGGAATCCGCGCGGGGCTGGGGGGGATCCCTGTTCGCGGGTCGTCGAGCGAGCGAAGCGAGACGAAACCGCTCTCCCCGCGGGTCGTTGAGCGAGCGAAGCGAGACGAAACGGGGTGAGCGAGCGTCAGCGAGTCGAAGCCGTACTCCCACACAGGGTGTTGCACGACGCTGCACTCCCCCGCGGGTCGTTGAGCGAGCGAAGCGAGACGAAACGGCTTGAGCGAGGAGCGCAGCGACGAGTCGAAGGCGCCTACTTATCCACAACCCGCTGACGGGGCTTCGACGCCGTCGTTATGGTGCCGTCATGGCACATGCATACATGCTCCGATGCTGCGATGGCACGCTGTATATCGGCAGCACAATCGACTTGGATCAGCGGCTGAAGCAGCACGAAGCCGGAATGGGCGCCGAGTACACCAAGCGCCGGCTCCCGGTGAGCCTCTTCTGGTGCGGCGAGTTCGACGGCATCGATGAGGCGTTCGCATGGGAGAAGCGACTCCAAGGGTGGAGCCATGCCAAGCGCGTCGCGTTCGCAGAAGGCGGACTCGACGCCGTCATCGGATGGCAGGCGCGTCAACGACGTGAGAAGAAGCGTTCGGCTTCGACTCGCTGACGCTCGCTCACCCCGTTTCGTCTCGCTTCGCTCGCTCAACGACCCGAGAAAATGCCACCGGCGGAGCGAAGCACCGTCCGGCGGAGCGAAGCACCGTCCGGCGGAGCGAAGCACCGTCCGCGGAGCGAAGCAGCGTCCGGCGGAGCGAAGCAGCGTCCGCGCTACCAGCGGCCGAGAGTTGCGGAGAGCACGGCGATCGCCGCAGGACCCGCGGTCGAGGTGCGCAGCACGGTGTCGCCGAGGCGTACGCGCTCGGCGCCGGCGGCCTCGAACTTCTCGAGCTCGTCCGGCGCGATGCCGCCCTCGGGGCCGACGATCAGCATCAGGTCACGATCGTCGGGCTCGACGGCTGACAGCCGCAAGGTCGCGGTCGGATCGAGCACCAGCATCCGCTGTCCGTCCGCGTGCGCGATGAGTTGCCCGGTCGAAAGCGGTGCCGACACCTCCGGCACCCACGCCCGATGGGCCTGCTTCGACGCCTCGCGGACGATCGCCGTCCACCGCTCGCGGCCCTTGACCGCCTTCGCGCCCTCCCACCGGGAGATGCTCCGAGACGCCTGCCAGGGCACGACCTCGTCGACGCCCAACTCGCACGCCGCCTGCACCGCGAGCTCGTCGCGGTCGCCCTTGGCGAGAGCCTGCACGAGAACCAGCCGTTTCGCCGGTGCCTCGATCGCCGCACGCCCGGCGATGCGAACATCCACGCGCGACGCGGAGACATCCGTCACCTCGCCGTCCAGCCATATGCCGGTGCCATCGCCGATCGTCACCGATTCGCCGACCCGCAGCCGGCGTACGACCGCGGCATGCTTCGCCTCGGCACCGGTCAGCGACACGATGTCTCCGGTGCTCGCCGAGCCCGAGTCCTCCACGAGGAAGTGCAGCGCCATAGGGCCTCCAGATCAGTGGCGGAAGTTCAGTGCCTGAACCTGTCACGCAGCTTCGAGAACAGTCCCTGCTGGAACTGCGCGAGCTGTGGACCCGGTGCCTTCTGCTTCTTCGCGAAGTCCTCGATGAGCGAACGCTGCGACGAATCGAGCTTCGTCGGAGTCACCACCTGCACACCCACCCGAAGGTCGCCGCGCTGCGTGCCGCGCAGCGGCGTGATGCCGCGGCCCTTGATCGTGAGCACATCTCCCGACTGCACGCCGGGGCGGATCTCGAGGTCGACCTTGCCGTCCAGAGCGTCGATCGCGGTCTCGGTGCCGAGGATCGCATCAGACATCGACACCTCGAGCGTCGCGAGCAGGTCATCGCCGTCGCGACTGAACGACGCGTGCGGAGAGACCGTGACCTCGACGTACAGATCACCGTTCGGGCCGCCGGCCTTGCCGACCTCACCCGAGCCCGGAAGCTGCAGGCGCAGCCCGGTCTCGACACCAGAGGGGATGTCGAGGGAGACGGTGCGACGAGAGCGCACGCGGCCCTGGCCTGCGCACGTGCCGCACGGGTGCGGGATCGTCGTGCCGTAGCCCTCGCAGGTGCCGCACGGCTGAGACGTCACGACATTGCCGAGCAGACTGCGCACCTGACGCTGCACGTGCCCAGAGCCGCCGCAGATGTCGCAGGTCACCGGCGACGTGCCCGCCTGCGTGCACGAGCCCTGGCAGGTCTCGCAGAGCACGGCGGTATCGACCTCGATGTCACGGTGCGCGCCGAAGACGACGTCGCCGAGGTCGAGCGTGACGCGCACAAGCGCGTCCTGCCCGCGTTCGCGACGTGAACGCGGACGGCCGCCTCGGCCACCGCCCTGCGCGGCTCCGAAGAACGTCTCGAAGATGTCGCCGAAACCTCCGAACCCGCCGAAGTCCCCGCTGCTGGCGCCGTCTCCGCCGCCCATGTCGTACCGGCGACGCGAATCGTCATCGCTGAGCACGTCGTAGGCGTGGGTCACGCTCTTGAAGCGCTCTGCCGCGTCGTCCCCAGGATTCACATCCGGGTGCAGCTGTCGAGCGAGCTTCCGATACGCCTTCTTGATCTCGTCCGTCGTCGCGTCACGCGACACTCCGAGAACCTCATAGTGGTCCGCCACAATCACCTTTCTGCATGTGCAAACTGTGGGAGCGATCCGCCTCAGCGGCTCGACTCGTCTTCATCGAGCATGCGCGACAGATAGCGGGCCACAGCCCGCGCCGCCGCAAGATTGCTCGGATAGTCCATTCGCGTCGGCCCCATGACGCCGACGCGCGCCGTGCCGCCATGCGTGAGGTAATTGCTCGCCACGATCGACGCCTCCGGCAGGCCGAAGGGCTCGTTCTCCGCGCCGATGCTCGCGGCGAGGCCGTGCTCGTCGGTCACCATCTCGCTCATCAGGCGCAGAAGTGTCACCTGCTCCTCGATCGCGGCGAGAAGGGGATGGATGCTGCCGCGGAAGTCCTGCTCGCGCCGGGCCAGAGTCGCCGCTCCTGCCATCACCAGTCGCTCCTGACGGAACTCCGCCAGCTCTTCGCCGATGATGCCGCCCAGTACTCGCACCGCCGCATCCGTTCGTGCGCTCTCCTGTGCCCCGATGAGCATCTGCACGCGCTCGGATGCCTCACGCACGGACTGTCCGGTGAGCAACGCGGACAGCCTCGCGCGCAGCACCGCGACATCCGCATCGTCCAGATCGATCGGCAATCCGGCGATGCGCTGCGACACGCCGCCCGCGTCCGTCACGAGAACCACGAGCAGGCGGTTGGGGGCGAGCGCGACCAGTTCGATATGCGTGAGGTTCGCGCGTGCGAACGACGGATACTGCGCGAGTGCGACCTGACCGGTGAGCTGCGTCAGCACCCGCACCGTGCGAGCCATCAGATCGTCGAGATCGGCAGGGTCTGTGAGGAAGGACTCGATCGCGCTGCGCTGCGCCGTCGAGAGCGGGCGCAGCTGCGCGAGGTGGTTGACGAAGACACGATAGCCCTTGTCGGTGGGGACACGGCCGGACGAGGTGTGCGGCGCAGTGATCAGCTCTTCGTCCTCGAGCTGCGCCATGTCGTTGCGGATCGTCGCCGCCGAGACGCCGAAGGAATGCCGGTCGACGATGGACTTGCTGCCGACGGGCTCATGCGATTCGACGTAGTCCTGCACGATGGCTCGAAGAACCTGCAGACCTCGTTCACTGACCACGTCGCCCCCTTCCCGTCTGGCACTCGAATACTAGGAGTGCCAATTCTACCCCGCTCGGGCTGAGAGCCGGCGAGGCACCTCGGGCATGAGGAGTCGTGCTCACCCGGTGAGGTCACGCACGACGGCATCGGCGAGCAGCCGCCCGCGCAGCGTCAGACGCACGCGCCCGCGCAGCGCTGCGGCGCCGTCGATCAGGCCGTCGGCGATGAGTCCGGCGACCCGATCGCGATTGGCCTCCGGGATGTCGGCGATCGCGAGGCCCTCCGCCAGCCTGCTCTCCAACAGCACGCGCTCCAGAAGGTGCGCCTTGGCGTCGGGTCGCTCCGTGCCTGCGGCGGGCGATTCGGATGCCGCGAGCCGTTGCGCGTACGCGGCGGGATGCTTCACGTTCCACCAGCGAAGACCCGCGACGTGACTGTGCGCCCCAGGACCGAACCCCCACCAGTCGCTCCCCCGCCAGTACGCCAGGTTGTGACGCGAGCGCTGCTCGTCGCTGCGCGCCCAGTTGCTCAGTTCGTACCAGTCGAACCCAGCGGCGGCGAGTCGCTGATCGGCGAGTTCGTACATGTCGGCCTGCAGGTCATCGTCCGGTCTGGGCACCTCTCCGCGGCGGATCTGACGTGCGAGCTTCGTGCCGTCCTCGATGATCAGCGCGTACGCCGAGATGTGGTCCGACTCCAGCGCGAGCGCCGCATCCAGAGACGCCTCCCAGTCTCCGAGCGTCTCGCCCGGGGCGCCGTAGATGAGATCGACGCTGACGGCGAGTCCGGCATCCTTGGCCGCCTCGACTGCTGTTCGCACGTTCTCCGGCTGGTGCGTGCGATCGAGCGCTGCGAGAACGTGCGGCACGGCCGACTGCATCCCGACCGACAGCCTCGTGACCCCGGCATCCGCGAGCGTTCGCGCGACCTCGGGCGTCACTGTGTCGGGGTTCGCCTCGACGGTGACCTCGGCACCCTCTGTCATGCCGAACGCATCGACGGCGGCGCCCAGCATCCGCGCCAGATCGCCAGGCGGGAGCAGCGTCGGCGTCCCTCCGCCGAAGAACACGGTGTCCATCGGGCGCAGCGCACCGGCCTCGGAGAGCACGCGGTGTGCGAGCGAGATCTCCGCGGAGAGCGTGTCAGCGTACTCATCCTGGCGCGCACCCCGCAGTTCGCCCGATGTGTAGGTGTTGAAATCGCAGTAGCCGCAGCGCACGCGGCAGAACGGTACGTGCAGGTACGCCGAGAACGGCGTCGCGGCGTCGATGGGAAGGGCGGAGGGAAGGCGGCCGTCCGAGGGCGCCGGATCACCCAGCGGCAGGGGGCCGCCCATCAGAGGCCGGCCATCAGGTGCGCGCCATCGGCTTCACGAATCACAGCGGCGTCGCGTAGAGCGGCGAGATCGCCCGGAGATAGCGCGCGAAGAGCTCTTTGCGGCGGCGTTTCACGAGCGTGCGGAACATCCGATACAGCAGGGCGTTCGGCGCGTCGAACGCTCGCACGGTGAACCAGACCTCGTCGTCGTCGCGCCACTCGATCTCGAAGAGCTCTTCGCCGCTGACGACGGACCCGCCGACGGTCCCGAGCACGAAGCCGATCCTGCGGCGCTCTTCGGTGACCGAGATCACGCGAAGCTCGGCGTCAGCACGCATGCCTGCCACACGTCCGCGCAGGTGCAGAGTCATCCCCGGTCCGACGAACGGAACGCCGTCGGCGTCGAAGCGCTGTTCGACCTCACGCGTACTCGGCGCGATCGGGTTGCCGTCCGCGTCGAAGCTGACGCCGGAATAGGCAGGACCGGCAGCGGGGCGCACATCCTCGATGCTGAGTCCGGCCGCTCGCTGCGCCGTCCACGACAGCAGAGCCTCACCGGCGGATCGGAAACGATCCTCGCCGCTGCCGAGCCGCCATGAGTTCTCGGCCGGCACGCTGCGCTCCGGCGGATAGTGCATCAGATCAGGGGCATGAGTAGCCCCGACGGCGGCATAGTCCACCGTGTCGTCTCGGAAAGTCCCGCGCCGCATGAGTTCCAGCCTACTTCGGGTTACCTGAACAGACACCCCCGCACCGCGGGAGAGCATTCGCTACTTCTTCTCCTTGCTGTCGACGTCGCCGCTCAGTGCCGCGATGAACGCCTCCTGAGGGACCTCGACGCGGCCGACCATCTTCATCCGCTTCTTGCCCTCCTTCTGCTTCTCGAGCAGCTTGCGCTTACGGCTGATGTCACCGCCGTAGCACTTGGCGAGCACGTCCTTCCGCAGGGCTCGGATCGTCTCGCGTGCGATGATCCTGGCGCCGATGGCCGCCTGGATCGGCACTTCGAAGTTCTGACGCGGGATCAGCTTGCGCAGTCGCTCCGCCATCAGGGTGCCGTAGGCGTATGCCTTGTCGCGGTGCACGATAGCGCTGAATGCGTCGACCTTGTCGCCCTGCAGCAGGACGTCGACCTTGACCAGATCGGCATCCTGCTGACCTGAGGGCTCGTAGTCGAGGCTCGCGTAGCCCTGGGTCTTCGACTTCAGCTGATCGAAGAAGTCGAACACGATCTCGCCGAGCGGCATGTTGTACCGCAGCTCGACGCGCTCCTCGGAGAAGTACTCCATGCCCAGCAGCGAACCACGGCGCGACTGGCACAGCTCCATGACCGTGCCGACGTAGTCCTTGGGCAGCAGGATCGCTGCCTTCACCATCGGCTCGGCGACCGAAGCCACCCTGCCGTCCGGATACTCGCTCGGGTTGGTCACCGTGACCTTCTCACCCGTGTCCGTGGTGACCTCGTAGATCACGCTCGGTGCGGTGGTGATGAGGTCCAGGTCGAACTCCCGCGTGAGTCGCTCCGTGATGATCTCGAGGTGCAGCAGACCGAGGAACCCGCAGCGGAAGCCGAAGCCGAGCGCGACAGAGGTCTCCGGCTCGTACACGAGGGACGCGTCGGACAGCTTCAGCTTGTCGAGCGCCTCGCGAAGCTCGGAATAGTCGCTGCCGTCGATCGGGTACAGCCCTGAATAGACCATCGGTTTGGGGTCGGTGTAGCCCGGCAGCGCCTTGGTCGCTCCGCCACGACTGGTCGTGACGGTGTCTCCGACCTTCGACTGGCGGACGTCCTTCACTCCGGTGATGAGATAGCCGACCTCGCCGACGCCGAGCCCCTCGGAGGGAATCGGCTCAGGGCTGGAGACCCCGATCTCGAGAAGCTCGTGGTTCGCGCGTGTCGACATCATCTGGATGCGCTCGCGCGGCGACAGGCTTCCGTCGATCATGCGCACGTAGGTCACGACGCCGCGATAGGAGTCGTAGACGGAATCGAAGATCATGGCCCGCGCCGGAGCATCCGCGTCGCCCTTCGGCGCCGGGATGTCCCGCACGATGCGGTCGAGCAGCTCTTCGACACCGACGCCCGTCTTGCCGGACACGCGAAGCACGTCTTCCGGCCTGCCGCCGATGAGATCGGCGAGCTCCTTGGCGAACTTGTCGGGATCCGCGGCCGGAAGATCGATCTTGTTGAGCACGGGGATGATGTGCAGGTCGTTCTCGAGAGCGAGATACAGGTTCGCGAGTGTCTGCGCCTCGATGCCCTGCGCCGCGTCGACGAGCAGGATCGCGCCCTCGCACGCTGCCAGCGAGCGAGACACCTCATAGGTGAAGTCGACGTGGCCAGGAGTGTCGATCATGTTCAGCGCGTAGGTGGTCGCTGACCCTTCGACAGGCTCAGGGATCGCAGCATCCGAAATGGATGCCCACGGCATCCGCACCGCCTGGCTCTTGATCGTGATGCCTCGTTCGCGCTCGATGTCCATGCGGTCGAGATACTGAGCGCGCATGTCGCGGTCGGAGACGGCGCCGGTGATCTGGAGCATGCGGTCGGCGAGCGTCGACTTGCCGTGGTCGATGTGGGCGATGATGCAGAAGTTGCGGATCTGCGAAGGCGGCGTCGCGGAAGGCGACAGCGGAGTGAGAGCGCGTGGGGACATGTTCCGACGATTCTACGTTCAGGGGGTCGTAATCCCCGATTCGACTTGACGGGTGATAGTCTCCCGAGGTTGCCTTGGTTCAGATCCGTGAGACTGAGTGCCACGGGCGATCCTCCCGATTCAGCGCCGCATCGGACGATCCCGAGCGCGTTGTAAAAGAGAAAGACAAAACCTTGATCAAGTATCTCCTCCGCCGTACCCTCGGCTGGTTGTTGATGATCGTGGTAGCGACCAACATCACGTACTTCCTGGCTTGGGGCTTCCTCAACCCGCGGAACAACTACGTCGGCCGCCGCCCACCGCTCAGCGAAGAGCAGATCTCCAACCTTCTCCTCCCCCGCAATCTGGACTCCAACGTCCCGATCTGGGAGCGGTGGTGGAACTGGTTCAGCGGGGTGATCTTCCGCTGGGACTGGGGCGTGAGCCCGACCGGCGGCTCCGTCAACGAGCAGGTCGCATATCGCATGTGGATCAGCGCGGAGCTCGTGCTCGGCGCGACGATCATCATGACCGTCCTCGGCATCGCACTCGGCGTCTACACGGCGTCACGGCAGTACAAGCTCGCCGACCGCATCGGCCAGGCGACCTCGATCATCACGATGAACATCAACGTCATCGTCGCAGCCCTCGGCCTCGTGCTCCTCGCGATCGCGTTCAACGACTGGCTCGGCGTCCGCGTGTTCTACGTGACCGGCTCCTCGAGCAAGGGCGTGGAGGGGTTCTTCCCCGTACTAATAGACGCCTTGCAGCACCTCGCGCTCCCGACCATCGGACTCGTGATCGTCGGCTACGCCGGCACGCACTTCCTTCAGCGCTCGCTGCTGCTCGACAACATCAATGCCGACTACGTGCGCACCGCCCGTGCGAAGGGGCTCACCAAGCCGCAGGCGATCCGCAAGCACGCGCTGCGCACATCCCTCATCCCCGTCGCAACGCAGGTCGCGTTCAGCATCCCCGCCGTGTTCACCGGCGCTGTGCTCACCGAGACGATCTTCGCCTGGAACGGTATGGGCAAGTACTTCATCGAGACCATCGTGAAGAGCGACATCCACGGCGTGGTCGCCACCGCGGCCTTCGCCGGACTCCTGACCGCGCTCGGGGCGATCCTCTCCGACGTCGTGGTCGTCGTTCTCGACCCGCGAGTGAGGGTGAACTGACCATGAGCGAAATGATCGACCCCACCGTCGCTGCCCCCGCGGGCCCAGTGCTGCCCGAGCAGTCGGACACCAAGGCGCTGTCGAAATGGACGCTGTACACGCGGCGTTTCATGCGCAACAAGCCCGCCGTCGGCGGCATCGTGATCTTCCTCCTGCTGGTGCTGTTCGCGATCATCGGGCCATTGATCGCGAAGTACGACCACATCGAACTCGACTTCCTGAACCTGGGCACGCCGCCGTCCGCCGAGCACTGGTTCGGTACCACTCCGTCGGGCAACGACACGTTCGCCCAGGTCGCGATCGGCCTGCAGCGCTCGCTGATGATCGCCGTGACCGTGTCGGTGGGCACGACGATCATCTCGGCACTGGTCGGCACCGCAGCGGCGTACTTCGGCGGCTGGACCGAGAAGATCACCCTCACCGTCATCCACTTCATGATGGTGATCCCGAGCTTCCTCATCCTCTCGCTGCTGTCGAACCGCTCCGGCGGTGACTGGCGCGTGATCGCGCTGATCATGATCTTCGTCGTCGGCTGGTACTTCCCCGCTCGCGTGATCTGGACGACTGCTCTCTCGCTGCGTGAGCGCGAGTACATCCACGCCGCGCGCTACATGGGCGTGCGCGGCATGACGATCGTGGTCCGTCACCTGCTGCCGAACATCGGCTCGCTGCTCGTGATCAACTTCACCCTCGGCATCGTCGGCGCCGTCATGGCCGAGACCGGTCTGTCGTTCATCGGCTTCGGCGTCAAGATCCCCGATGTGTCGCTGGGCTCCCTGATCGGCTCCGGCGCCAACACCATCACCAGCGCGCCGTGGCTCTTCTACTTCCCCGCAGCGGCGCTGACGTTGCTCACCGTGTCCATGGCGCTCGTCGCCGACGGTCTGCGTGACGCTCTCGATCCCACCTCGGCAGCAGGAGGCCGCGCATGAGCACTGTTCTCTCCGTCCGTGATCTCACGGTCAGCTTCCCGTCCGAAGCCGGACGCGTCGACGCCGTCCGTGGCGTCTCATTCGACCTCGAAGCCGGCAAGACCCTCGGCATCGTGGGCGAGTCCGGCTCTGGCAAGTCCGTCACCTCGCTCGCGATCATGGGTCTTCTCGACGAGAACGCCCGCGTCTCGGGCTCGATCATCTACGACGGCCAGGAACTGCTGGGCAAGTCGGACAAGCAGATGTCGGTCATCCGCGGCAACGGCATCGCGATGATCTTCCAGGATCCGCTCACCTCGCTCACCCCGGTCTTCACTGTCGGCGACCAGCTGATCGAGGCGCTCACCGTGCACCGCAGCATGTCGAAGCAGGAGGCGTGGGATCGCTCGATCGAGCTGCTGCGTGTCGTCGGCATCACGCAGCCGGAGAAGCGCATGAAGGGATTCCCTCATGAGTTCTCCGGCGGCATGCGCCAGCGCGTCGTCATCGCGATCGCGATGGCCAACAACCCGAAGCTGATCATCGCGGATGAGCCCACCACGGCTCTGGACGTGACGATCCAGGCGCAGATCCTCGACCTCATCGAGAAGGCTCAGGCCGAGACCGGTGCCGCGACGATCATGATCACCCACGACATGGGTGTCGTCGCCCGACTGGCCGACGACGTCATGGTCATGTATGCGGGCAAGCCGATCGAGCACGCCCCTGTCGGCGAGCTCTTCCACAACACGCGGATGCCGTATTCGATCGGTCTGCTCGGCGCGATCCCCCGTGTCGACAAGGCCGAGAAGGAGCCGCTGACCCCGATCAAGGGCAATCCGCCGCTCCTGATCAACCTCCCGGATGCCTGCCCGTTCGCCGACCGCTGCCCCATCGTGATGGACGCGTGCCGTCAGCGCGAGCCCGACCTGGTCGACGTGCCGTCGCTCACGGCCGTGCCCCATCAGGCCGCATGCATCCGCGCGCACGAGATCGATGAGAACGGCATGATCGGCGGCCTGCCCGTCTACCCGGTGCCTGAGATCCCGGAGAGCGACCTGACCCGCACTCCGCGCGAGCAGCGTCCGATCACCCTCGACGTGCGCAACCTGAACAAGGTGTTCCCCCTCATGAAGGGTGCGTTCTTCAAGCGCAAGGTCGGCGAGGTGCACGCGGTCAAGAACGTGAGCTTCGACGTCCGCGAGGGCGAGACGATGGCCATCGTCGGCGAGTCCGGCAGCGGCAAGACGACGACGCTGCTGCAGATCATGGATCTGGTCAAGCAGCACGACGGCGACATCATCATCAACGGCACGAGCGTCAACGACATCACCAGTCACTCGATCGAGCGCAAGATCCGTCGCGACATCCAGATCGTCTTCCAGGACCCTATGGGTGCGCTCGACCCTCGTATGACCGTGGCCGACGTGAGCGCCGAGCCGCTGCGCGCCATCGGCACGCCGAAGGACGTGGCGCAGCGTCGGGTCAGGGAGCTGATGGACCTGGTCGGACTCAATCCCGCCCACATCGATCGTTTCCCCGGTGCTTTCTCCGGCGGGCAGCGTCAGAGGATCGGCATCGCACGTGCGCTGTCGACAAACCCGAAGATCATCGTCCTCGATGAGCCCGTGTCTGCCCTCGACGTGTCGATCCAGGCCGGAGTGATCAACCTGCTCGACGAGCTGAAGGTCAAACTCGGCGTGTCGTACCTTTTCGTCGCGCACGATCTCTCCGTGGTTCGTCACATCGCCGACCGTGTCGCCGTCATGTACCTCGGCGATTTCGTGGAGCACGGCGATGTCGACGACATCTTCGAGAACCCGCAGCATCCGTACACCAAGGCGCTTCTCTCGGCGATCCCGGTGCCGGATCCGGACATCGAACGCACCCGCGAGCGGCTCGCGTTCAACCCGGAGACCATGCAGGCCGAGGCCTCGACGGTCTGATCGTGTTCCGGTCGGTAACGGCTGGTCACCGTCCGATAACAGTTACTCGGTATTCACTGCGACCACGCGAATTCGGCGATCGTCCGAACTATTCTTCCCTGTATGACACGCCGAAAGGCGGAAGGAGAACCATGAAGCAGCACAAGCTGATGGGGGCGATCGCATTCAGCGGCGTCCTCGCACTTGCCCTCGCGGGCTGCGCGAGCGGCACCGGTGGCAACAGTGGCGACGGCGGCGGAGAGCCTGTCGAGACCAAGGCCTCGGATTACAACCCGCAGGAGCGCGACGCCCTTCAGACCGGCGGCGAAGCCCGTTTCCCGATCCAGGAGATCCCGGAGCAGCTGAACTCATTCAACGGTGATGGTTCAGCAGACACCGCTCGTATCGCAGCGTGGTACATGCCGCAGATCCTCCTCCAGAAGGACGACGGCACCCCGTACAAGAACGACGCGTACCTCGACGAGTGGAAGATCGACACGGTCGACGGCAACACCCAGATCACCTTCACCTTCACGGATGAGGCGCACTGGAACGACGGCACCGACATGGACTGGACCGCCATCGACGCGACGTGGAAGGCGAACAACGGCACCAACGAAGCGTTCAACCCGAACGCGACCGACGGCTACAAGGCCATCACCTCCGTCGAGCAGGGTGACACCGCGAAGACCGCGATCGTCAAGTTCGACGGCGAGTTCGCCTGGCCTGAGATGCCGTTCCTGACGGGCATCATCCACCCCGCGCTGGCCGACCCGACCACGTTCAACGAGGCCATGATCGGCAACCCGCGCGCCGAGTGGGGCGCAGGTCCGTACACGATCGACAAGTTCGACGCGAACGGCGGTTATGTCTCCTTCGTTCCGAACCCCGAGTGGTGGGGCGAGGAGCCGCTGCTCGACCAGGTCTCTTTCCAGGCCATGGACGACGCCGCCTCGATCAACGCCTTCAAGGCGGACGAGATCGACCAGGTCGGCGTCGGCACCAAGGACCGCATGGAACAGGTCAAGGACATGGATGACATCACCATCTACCGTTCTACGCAGACCGCGAGCACGCTGATCCAGGTCGATGCCACCAAGCCGCAGTTCGAGGACGTCAAGGTCCGCGAGGCGTTCTTCAAGGCGATCAACATCGACCAGCAGAAGCAGATCGCCTGGAACGGTCTGGACTACGAGGAGGAGCCGGCCGGCTCCCTCACGCTGTTCCCGTTCCAGCCGGGCTACAGCAACGCGCTCGACGAGGCGGGGTGGGAGTACAACCCCGACGACTCCAAGGCTCTCCTCGAAGAGGCGGGCTGGACCGAGGGCGAAGACGGGATCCGCGAGAAGGACGGCGAGAAGCTCTCGGTCATCTTCCCCGTGTGGAGCGACGACCCGACGCAGGAAGCGATCGCAAAGTCGCTCCAGGCGCAGATGAAGGAGGTCGGAATCGACTTCCAGATCGAGATCCGTCCTTCGACCGACTTCTCGAACGACTACACGTCGAAGAACTGGGACGTCTCCTCGCTCCGGTTCACCTCGTCCGACCCGTTCGGTGCCGCCTGGTTCTGCCAGCTGTACTGCACGGACATGGGTCTGAACCTCTCCGGCGTGCAGTCAGCCGAGATGGACCAGCGCATCAAGGATGAGGTCGAGTCCCTCCCGACTGCTGAAGAGCAGACCGCTGCCGCGATGAAGCTCGAGGCGGAGATCTTCCAGGACTGGGGCCTCATCCCGCTCTACAACGGTCCGTCGATCTCGGCTGTCAAGACCGGTCTCGCGAACCTCACCCCTGAGCCCTACGTGGGCCTGGACGGCTTCGGCGTCCAGCCGGTGGAGAACGTGGGCTGGGAGAAGTAACGCTTCGACAAGCTCAGCGAGCGAAATATCGAGCGGGGTCGGTGGTCATCCACCGGCCCCGCTTTTCCTATGCTGTAGCCATGAGCATCCAGGTCGTCTTCGTGCACGGCATCCGCACGTCCGCCACGATGTGGCGCGCGCAGCTCGCCCATCTCGCCGACCGCGGAATCGCAGCCACGGCGGTCGACCTGCCCGGGCACGGGACGCGCATGGCCGAGCCGTTCGTGCTGGGTTCGGCCATGGCGACGATCGACCGTGCGGTGCGGGATGCGGCGGCGCGAGGTACTGTCCTGCTCGTGGGCCACTCGATGGGTGGGTTGCTCTCGATCGCCTACGCCGGTGCCGAGGATCCGCCCCCGGTCGCCGGCTTCATCGGCGCTTCATGCACCGCACTCCCCCGTGGCGCCGGCCTCGCCGCCTACAGGTTCCTCGCACGCAGATTCAATTCCCTTCCGGACAAGGGTCTGTGGCTCACCACCCGCGTTCTCGCTGCGACGCTTCCCGACGAGACCAGGGCCGACTTCGCCGCCGGCGGCTACGCCTTCGACGCGCAGGACGTCGCACTGGCGAGCCTGGCCGCGCTCGACCTCGCCGCCGACGTGCACAGACTTCGCATGCCGCTGTGGTGGATCAACGGCCAATTCGACCAGCTGCGTCCTCAGGAGCTGCTGTTCCGGCGGCTCACACCGCACTCCGAGCTCATCGTCGTACCGCGCACCTCGCATCTCATCACCGCGATGCGACCTCGCGTGTTCAACGCGCTGCTGGATGTGGCTGTCGCGACGCTCGAGCAGGACGCACTGCAACCGTCATGACCGCGCCGATGACCGAGAGGATGCCGGCCACGAGGAAGAGCAGCCAGAATCCGCCGACGAGCGCCACGAGGCCGGCTCCGAGCAGCGGTCCGAGGAGCTGACCGAGGGTGGCGGACACGTTGACGATGCCGAGATCGCGCGCGTGGTCCTTGACCCGCGGCAGCAGATCCGTGGCGAGTGCAAGACTCACCGCCATATAAGCGCCGTATCCGACCCCCATGACTCCGGCCGCGATCGCGGTGCCGATGAACGTCGGCGAGATGAGGATCATGACGGCGGATAACGCCTGCACGAGCGCCGCGATGATCACGATCGGCTTGCGGCGCCCTGTGCGGTCGGAGAGCGAGCCTGCGGCGAGGGATGCCGCGACCACGAAGATCGTGTAGATCACGATCAGCACCAGCAGATCGTCTTCTGCCGTGGCGGCGGGCGAGCCGACGCCGTAGAGCAGGAAGAACAGCAGCAGCGCAGTTCCCAGCGCATTGCCGATGTTCACCGCGAGACGGCTGGCGAGCACCCACATGAAGTTCCGATCGCGCAGGATTCCCGTGCGCTCGCGCCAGTCCCGCCCTGGGACCGGATGCTGTGCGACCGGACGCTTCCCTCCGGCCGGCGGATCCGGGAGCAGTGCTGCGGTGCCGATCCCGATCACCAGGATGAAGATGGCGAGCACGACGTAGCTGGCGCCTATTCCGAGCCCGAGCAGCACGACCGCGCCGACTCCGACGACGATTCCGACCGCCTGTGCGGAGCTCACGAAGGCGGATGCCGTGCCCCGTTGCGCGAACACCTGATCGGCGATCATCGCGGTGAGCGCCGCAGAGACCACGGCGATGCCGACGGAGACGCCGATCCAGGCCGCTCCCACTGCCAGCGGCTCGGTCGCCGCCCCGGTGAGCAGGAGCGACACCGCTGTCAGTGACGAGCCGCCGACCGCCCAGGGGCGTCGGCGCCCCCACCGTGAACCCGTGCGATCCGAGAGCATGCCCGCGACGGGTCCGGCGATCACTCCGGCGATGCCGCCGACCGAGAGGATGAGCCCTGACCAGACGACGCCGGTGATCCAGTCGTTCTGACCGCCAGGCGTGTCCAGCTGCAGCGGAAGCAGAAGCTGCACCGGCGTGAGCTGCACGGTCCACACCGCCAGCCAGGCGAGCGCGAACAGCGAGAGCCATCCACCGCCCACGCGACCGTCACGCGGCATCAGCGCCTTCATGCTCGCGCCCGCGCGGACTTCGCCTCGGCGATCAGCGACCGGTACCACTCGTAGGACGCCTTGGGCGTGCGCTTCGACGTCTGCTGGTCCACATGCACGAGGCCGAAGCGCTGTGCGAAGCCGTCCGCCCATTCGAAGTTGTCGAGCAGGCTCCACACCGTGTACTCGTCGACGCGGACGCCCTGGGCGACAGCATCCGCCACCGCGCCGATATGAGACGCGAGATAGTCGATCCGCCGATCGTCGGCGAGGGTACCACTGACCTCGTCGGGCTCGGGGAAGGACGCGCCGTTCTCACCGATGATGATCGGAGGCAGACGGTCGCCGTAACGTTGTGCGGCGTCTGTCAGGAAAGTGGTGAGCGCGTGCGGCTGGATCCCCCACAGCTCCCCGAATCCGGTATGCGCGACACCGGGCGTCGGCACCTGCACGAACGGCACCGGTGCGCCCTCCGGGGCTGCCGCGATCGTCGTCGGGTTGTAGAAGTTGATGCCGTAGAACTCGGATGCTGTCGAGATCAGCTCCATGTCGCCGTCGTGCACCGGCATCTCGACACCGAGAGCGGCGAGGTCGGGATAGGCGCCGGTCAGCACCGGGTCGGCGAACAGACGGTTGTGAATCAGGTCGTACACGTGGGCGGCGCTCTGGTCGGCTTCGGAGCCCGTCGCGGGTTGCACCCACCCGCCACTGAGTTCGAGGACCGCCGGCAGATCCCAGTGATACAGCGTGGGGAACGGCTCGATCCCTGCATCGAGAAGCCCGTCGACCAGGCGGTCGTAGTAGGCGAGGCCGGCGGGCTGGGCGGGTCCGCGTCCATCCGGCTGCACACGCACCCACGAGATCGAGAAGCGATAGCTGTCGACGCCGAGGCCCTGCAGCAGCGCGATGTCCTCGTTGCTGCGGCGGTAGCTGTCCGGGCCGGGTTCTGCCGTCGAGCCGTCCTTCACGAGACCGTCGGTGTCGACGAAGTCGTCCCAGATGGACGGTCCGCGTCCGTCGGCACGGCGCGCACCCTCGACCTGGAAGGCCGCCGTCGCCGCAGACCATCGCAGACCGGCAGGCACGGGGAAGGTTCGGGCAGTCGCATCCGTCATGGATGACTCCTTCGGGTCGATAGCGCTCAGCTTGCCGCATGCACGGGGCTCTGCGACAGTGGCGCGCGATGGATTCCCGCCAGACCTGGTAGAGTTGGTTCTTGGCTTGCGTGTGGGTTCTTCCCTCACGATCGCCCGACAGCAGCCCTCTTCCTGCTCACGGCACATCCCATCCATCCCTGAACGAAAGTTTCCACGCGTGGCAAACATCAAGTCGCAGATCAAGCGCAACAAGACCAACGAGAAGGCTACGGCGCGCAACAAGGCCGTCAAGAGCGAACTCAAGACCCTCGTCCGCGGTACCCGCGAGGCCATCGCCAAGGGCGACAAGGCTGCTGCTGAGGCAGCGCTGAAGGTCGCGTCGAAGAAGCTCGACAAGGCCGTCAGCAAGGGCGTGCTGCACGAGAACCAGGCTGCGAACCGCAAGTCGTCGATCGCCAAGCAGGTCGCGGCTCTCTGAGCTGAGACTTCTGAAAGAACCCGTCCCGCTGGGGCGGGTTCTTTCGTTTGCGGAGACGTTGTGCCGGCGTGTGCGCTACTCACCGAACGGAGCGCGAGTGGCGATGACCGTCACCATGCGCTCCAGCGCGAAGATCGGATCGCGCGCAGCGCCCTTGACCTCGGCATCCGCGCGCGCGGTCGCCTGGATGGCGAGGCCCAGTGAGCGCTCGTTCCACCCGTTGAGATCGCGCTTGGCCCGATCGACCTGCCAGTCCTTCATGCCCAGACGCTGGGCGAGACTGCGGCTCGGCTCGCGCTGACCGGCCACTCGTGCCATGGTCCGCAGCTTCATGGCGAACGCGGCGACCATGGGAACAGGGTCGGCTCCGGAGTCGAGCGCGTGCCGCAGCGCCACGAGTGCCTCACCGTAGCGGCCGGATATCGCCGTGTCAGCGACGACGAACGCCGACACCTCGACCCGCCCGCCGTAGTACTTGGTCACGGTCTCTTCGGCGATGTCGCCCTCGACGTCGCGGATCAGCTGCTGGCACGCCGCCGCGAGTTCGGTCAGGTCGTCGGCGAACGCCGACACGAGTGCTCTGAGCGCTGCGGGGGCGATGCGCTTCTTCGCCGCCGCGAACTCTCCCGCCGCGAAATCGACGCGATCCCCGTCGCGTTTCACCGCGAGGCAGGGGATCTCGATCCCACCGCCTGTACCTGCGCGCAGCGCGTCGAGCAGCTTCTTGCCCCGCACGCTCGCACCCGTGTGGCGCAGCAGCACGGTCGCGCCTTCCTGCGGGTTGTTCAGATACGACACTGCCTCCTGCAGGAAGGCATCCGAGCACTTCTCGACGCCGGACACGCGCACGAGCCGCGGCTCGCCGAACAGCGAGGGCGAGGTGAGCGACAGGAGCGTGCCAGGGGCGTAGTCGTCGGCACGCACATCACTGATCTCGAGCGCGGGGTCTTCGGCGCGCAGATAATCGCGGATGCCGGCGATCGCGCGCTCCGCGCAGACCTCTTCCGGCCCGAAGACGAGCACGAGCGGTGCCGGCCGCGGGTCGCGCCATGACACCTGCGGGATCTTGGTCGCCTTGGTGCCCGTACGAGCAGTGCCGCCACGGGCTGAGGAACGGGGAGCGGCCATGAGTTCGATCCTACTGGGGGTCGTCGACATCGCCGGGCTCCTCGCCGGGCTCCTCGACGGTCTCGTCGGCACCGGCGGCTTCGTCCGCACGCTCAGTCCACAGCACGAGCTCGCCCGCGTCCATACCGATCAGGATCCTGCCCTGCTGGTCGGTGCGAAGCGCGACCGCACCGGCAGCTTCCAACAGCGCCAGCGTCTCCGCTCGAGGATGACCGTAGTCGTTGTCCACCCCAACGCTGAAGATCGCGGCAGCGGGCCGCAGGAGGTCGTACATCCCGGTGTCCTGATCGGCGCTGCCGTGATGCGCGACCTTCACCACCGCGTACGTGCCGCGCAGCTGGTCGCGCAGCATCCGCTGAGGCGTGGCGGAGAGGTCGCCGAGGAAGAGCGAGCGCGGCACGTCTCCGCCATCGAACTCGAGTACGACACTGGCATCGTTGCCCGCCGGGAATGCGGCCGAGTCCTTCCTCGGCCAGAGCACCTTCCACGATGCCTCACCCAGCGTGCCGTGCATGCCCGTCGACGCGTCGATGAGCGCTGCTCCGCCGTCTTCGAACTCGCTCAGCAGGCGGGAGTCCTCCGGCGAGCCGACCGGACCGTGCAGCACCGTGCCCACGCGCCCGACCATCGACGCCGCGGCGCCCACATGATCCGCATCGAAATGGGTGAGCACGAGCAGGTCGATCCTGCCGATTCCGAGCGCGCTGAGACACGTCGACAGCGGTTCGGCCTCCATCCCCGTGTCGATCAGCGCCACGCGCTGTTGCGATCTCACCACCAGCGCATCTCCCTGGCCGACATCACAGGCTGCGATCGACCAGGCCTCGGGCACCGTCGTTCCCACGAGCGGCCCGGCGAGCAGCATCCGCGCGCCGAGCAGCGCGACCGCGACGACGAGCACGACGACCGAGACTCCGCGCACGCCTCGTCTTGCGGCGATTCCGTCGACGCTGAGGAGCACGCCGATCGAGGCGCTCACCACCGCCACCAGCAATGCCGCCGCGATACCGGGGATCACGGCCAGCTGCGCACCGGGCAGGCCCGCCGACACCGTCGCTGTCGCGGAGATCCATGCCGCGGGCAGCCACGCGCATGCGGCGAGCAGATCCGCCAGCGGCGGGATCGGCGCGGCGAGGCACGCGAGCAGACCGATCACCGTCGCGATGGGCGCCGCTGGGCCGGCGATCATGTTCGCCACGATCGCGACGATCGACTGCTGCTCCGAGAACAGAGCGATGATCGGTCCGCACACGAGCTGAGCGGCGAGTGGAATCGCGATCGCCAACGCGAGTGGGTGCGGCATCCACCTGGCGAGGCCGCGCGCGAGCGGCGGTGCGAGCACGATGAGTGCTGCCGTCGCGGCCGCAGACAGAGCGAACCCCGGCGTCGCGGACAGCCACGGGTCGGCGATGAGGATGCCGGCCACCGCGAGGCACAGCACGCCCACCCCTGCGCTTGGTCGACCGCAGAGCACCGTCAGCATGGCGATGGCAGCCATCACCGCTGCCCTGATCACGCTGGGCTCCGGCGTGACGAGCACGACGAACGCCGCGAGGGCGGTGAGGGCGATGACGACCCTGAGCGTTCGACCACCGCCGCAGAGTGCGACGAGCCAGAACACCGCGCCGACCACGATCGCGCAGTTCGCCCCGCTGACCGCGGTGAGGTGGCTCAGACCCGAGGCGAGCATCGCGTCGTCGAGCTCCTGCGTCACTGCGCGGGTGTCGCCGACCGCGAGTCCAGGCAGCAGCCCTGCGCCCGGCTCCGGCAATCGGACGGCACGCTCGACGAAGTCCTCCCGCACCTGCGCCGCGACGGCGAAGACTCCCTGCGCCGGGGTGACGATCTCCACCTCGGTTGCGAACATCACGAGCGCAGCGCGCTCGCCCGGATCCGTCACCATGACCTGACCGGTGACTCTGATGACACTGCCGAGGTCCAGTCCTGGAACCCGTTCCACGCCGATGCGGATCGGCACGGTCAGCGGTTCTGGCCTGCTCGGAATCCCGGCATGGCTCGTCTGCGCGTCGAACCACAGCCGTCCGTCGCTTCCCGCCGCGGACGACGACGAGATCTCCGCGTACACGTCGATCACGCGGCCATCCAGCTCCGCTGCCGCCGTGCGTTGCGGCATCGCGAAGCCCGCTGTCATCGCCGCTGCTGCTGCCGCAAGAACCACGATCGCGAACAGACCCCCGCGCGCCCTCGCCGCATCGAACGATCGCAAGTCATCGTCCGTCCGCCGCCGCGCATCCGCACGAAGATGCGCGTGCACCAGTGCCCCCAATGCCGCTGCCCCGAGCAGCCCGCCTCCGACCGCGCCCCACCACGCGGCGCCCGGCAGGAATGCGCACAGCAACGAGATGGCCCACACACCGCCGGCGACGGGCACGAGCCGAAGATCCCGCACACGGCCCCCGGCGCTCACACCCTCACCAGTTCCGCCAACCCGGCGAGCATCTTCTCGCCGATGCCAGGCACGGCGAGAAGGTCGTCGACCGATTGGAAGCGGCCATTCGCGTCGCGCCATTCGATGATGCGCTGCGCCAATGCCGGTCCGATCCGCGGGAGGGTCTCGAGTGCCGCCTGATCGGCGTTGTTCAAGTCGATCAGCCCGTCGCCCTGGGGCGTCGTCGCGCCGCCCTCCACCGACGCGCCGACCACGGGCACGATCAGCTGCTCGCCGTCGCTGAGCGGCCGCGCGAGGTTGACGGACTGCAGATCGGCATCGTCGAGGGTCCCCCCTGCCGCTGCGAGGGCGTCGACGACGCGTGCATCCAGATCCAGCATGTAGAGCCCAGGGCGCTCGACCTGGCCGAGCACGTGCACATACAGTTCGCCGTCGACCGCGACGTCGTCGGATGTCTCCGCCAGCGGCACGGTCTGCACCGGCTGCGCCTGGCCGCGCATGATGCCGAGCCCGACCGCCGCCGACAGCACGACGAGGCCGAGAACGACGGCTGCGCCGATGCTCAGTCGTAGCCTTGAGCGCGCCGCGGGGTCGGGCGCCTTCGAGGAAACAGGCTCCGTTTCAGTCGCTGGCACCCGCCCACGCTAGGCGGGCGGATGCAGGTCCGGATGCCGGAAACCCCCGGGTTCGGGGAGAACCCGGCGGTGCCGATGCTTGTGCAGGACAGGTCAGTGCGGCTTCGGCTCTCTACGCTCGCTCAGGCCGTTTCGTCTCCTCGCTGCGCTCGTCGCTCAACGACCCGCGGCACCCCCACGCGGTTCGTCGAGCAAGGCAGCCGCAGTCGACCGAGACGAAACCGCATCGCCGCGATGACCCTCAGCCCTTGACGGCGAAGCTGACGATCTTCGGGGCACGCACGATGACACGCACGATCTCCTTGTCGCCGAGTGCGCGGATGACGCGCTCGTCGGCACGCGCGAGCGCCTCAAGGTCAGCCTCGCTGATGCGGGCCGGCACCTCGAGCTGCGCGCGCACCTTGCCGCCGATCTGGACCACTGCCGTGACGGAGTCCTCGACCAGCAGCGCTGGGTCGGCCTGACGCCAGGTGACCAGGCCCACAGAGGGCACGTGTCCGAGGATCTCCCACATCTCCTCCGCGGTGTGCGGGGCGATGAGGTCGAGCATCACGGCGATCGTCTCGGTGGCCTCGCGCACGGCGGGGTCCGCAGCACCGCTACCTGTGTCGATCGTCTTGCGGGTGAGGTTCACGAGTTCCATCAGACGCGCGACGAGCACGTTGAACTTGGTGTGCTCGATCAGCGAAGGAGCGTCGGCGAGCAGGCGGTGCGTACCGCGACGCAACGCCGCATCCCCGCCCTTGAACAGCACATCGACGGGGCTCGCCACGTCGTGGCTCAGGCGCAGCGCACGCGCGAGGAACTTCTGCGCGCCCGTCATCGAGACGTCGGCCCAGTCCTTGTCGTCCTCCACGGGGCCGGCGAATGCGAGGCCCACGCGCAGCGCGTCGGCGCCGAACTTGTCGAGCTCCTCCTGGAAGAGCACGAGGTTGCCCTTGCTCTTCGACATCTTCGCGCCGTCGAGGATGACCATGCCCTGGTTGATCAGGCTGCTGAACGGCTCGGTGAAGTCGATCAGGCCGATGTCGAAGAGCACCTTGGTGATGAAGCGTGCGTACAGCAGGTGCAGGATCGCGTGCTCGACGCCGCCGATGTACGAGTCGACCGGCGCCCAGCGGGCGGCTTCCTTCGGGTCGAACGCGAACTGATCGCTGTTCGGCGCGAGGAAGCGCAGGAAGTACCAGGAGCTGTCCACGAACGTGTCCATGGTGTCCGGGTCGCGCAGCACGGGGTCCCCGCTCGCCGGGTCGACCGTGCGCACCCACGACTCGGCGGCGCCCAATGGTGACGCACCCTTCGGGGACAGGTCGAGGCCCTCCACGCTGGGCAGCTTCACCGGCAGCTGGTCTTCGGGGACGGGGATGATGCGGCCGTCCTCGGCGTGCAGCATCGGGATCGGCGTGCCCCAGAACCGCTGACGAGAGATCAGCCAATCGCGCAGGCGATAGTTCTTCGCCGCTCGACCGGTGCCGTTCGCTGTGAGCTGCTCGATCGCACGGGCGACGGCGTTGCGCTTGGACAGACCGTTCAGATCTCCCGAGTTGATCATCCGCCCCTCGCCGGAGAGGGCGACACCGGTGACCGACGGATGCTGGTCGTCCAGGCTGGGCTTGTCATCGAGAGCGGGCAGCGTGTCGATCGGCACGCCGTCCTCGTCGACCTCGATCACGGGCATGGCGCCGGTGATCGGCGCCGTCGTGTCCACGACGACCTTGACCGGCAGATCGAAGGCGCGCGCGAAGTCGAGGTCGCGCTGATCGTGGGCCGGAACGGCCATCACCGCACCGTGACCGTAGTCGGCCAGCACGTAGTCGGCAGCCCAGATCGGCAGTTTCTCGCCGTTGACGGGGTTGATCGCGTAGCGCTCCAGGAACACGCCGGTCTTCGGCCGGTCGGTGGCCTGCCGATCGATGTCCGTCGTCTTCTGCACCTTCGCCAGATACTCCGCGAAGCGTTCGCGCACCTCGGCCGGAGCATCCGCCACCAGCTCGGAGGCGAGCTCGGCATCCGGTGCCACCACGAAGAACGTCGCACCGTGCAGAGTGTCGGGACGCGTGGAGAACACCGTCACCGGCTCCTCACGACCCTCGATCACGAAGTCGACGTCGGCGCCGATGGATCGGCCGATCCAGTTGCGCTGCATCTGCAGCACCTTGTGCGGCCACGAGCCCTCGAGCTGGTTCAGATCATCCAGCAGACGATCCGCGTAGTCGGTGATCTTGAAGTACCACTGCGTCAGCTTCTTCTTGATGACCTCGGCGCCGCAGCGCTCACAGCGTCCGTCGACGACCTGCTCGTTCGCGAGCACGGTCTGGTCGTTCGGGCACCAGTTGACGGGGCTCTTCTTGCGGTACGCCAGCCCGCGCTCGTGCAGCTTCAGGAACAGCCACTGGTTCCAGTGGTAGTACTCCGGGTCGGAGGTGTGCAGCTCGCGTGTCCAGTCGAACGAGACGCCGTACGCCTTGAAACCCTCCTTCTGCTGAGCGATGTTCTGGTACGTCCACTCCCGAGGGTCTGCCCCGCGACGGATGGCCGCGTTCTCGGCCGGCAGGCCGAACGAGTCCCAGCCGATCGGGTTCAGCACGTTGTGCCCGCGGTGCCGCCAGAAGCGCGCGACGATGTCGGAGTAGAGGTAGTTCTCAGCGTGCCCCATGTGCAGGTCGCCCGACGGATACGGGAACATCGCCAGCACGTACTTGCGCGGCCGACTGTCCTCCGCGCCTCCTGCGAGGAACGTCTCGTCATCCGCCCAGTACTTCTGCCACTTGGCTTGGATGGCGTGCGCCGACGACGACTCGTCGACGGGCTCGGTGGAGGACGACAGATATTCAGACAACGAACGGCCAATCTCAGGGAGCGGACTGCACAGATTCATTCGAACTGCAGAAGTCAGGAACTTCCAGGATATCGGATCCCTACCGGCGCCAGGCGTCCGGAAGATCCGCGCGCAGAGCAGCCAGCGGCGCCCTCGCCTTGGTCGCCACCTCCTCGACCTCGGCCGCTGCCACCGACCCCCAGGTGATCCCGCCTCCGGCACCGATCACGGCGTGTTCGCCGTCGATCAGGATGCTGCGGATCACCATCGCCAGATCCAGCGCACCGTCCACTCCGACGTAGCCGAAGCAGCCGCTGTACACGCCGCGGGGTGCGCCCTCCAGCTCGTGCAGCAGTGTCATCGCCGAGAGCTTCGGAGCGCCGGTCATACTGCCGGCGGGGAAGGCAGCGTCCCACAGTCGCCGTGCAGTGAGGCCGGAGGCCGCCTGTCCGCTCACCGTGCTGACGAGCTGGTGCACGGCGGGGTACGACTCGATCTCCCACAACCCGTCGACGCGGATGCTGCCGGGCACGCACACACGCGAGAGGTCGTTGCGCATGAGGTCGACGATCATGACGTTCTCGGCGCGTTCCTTGTCGCTGGCCAGCAGCTCTGCGGCGAGAGCGGCATCGGATGCCGGATCATCACCGCGCGGTCGTGTGCCCTTGATGGGCCGGGTGCGGATCAGACCGCCCGACGCGTGCAGGAACGTCTCTGGGCTCGCACTCAACAGAGCCCTGCCGCCGATCCGCACGAACCCGCCATGGTGTGCGGGTGTCGCGGAGCGCAGCCGCAGGTACGTCTCGACATCGTCGTGCGGGCCGTCGACCAGGAACCGGGTGGTGAGGCACAGCTGATACGCGTCGCCGGCGCGGATGGCGGCGCGGCAGCGCTGGATGAGGGCGGTGTATTCGTCGGGCGTGTGGCTGGCGGATGCTGCGCGGTCGGGGAGCGCTTCGACTCGCTGCGCTCGCTCAACGCGTTTCGTCTCGCTCCGCTCGCTCAACGACCCGACGGGGGCGCTCCGCTCGCTCAACGACCCGACGGGGGCGCTTCGCTCGCTCAACGACCCGACGGGGGCGCTCCGCTCGCTCAACGACCCGACGGGGGCGCTCCGCTCGCTCAACGACCCGAGGGGGTCCACCAAGCTGTCCCCCAACTCCCAGACCGCGCCGGTCGCGTGGTCGACGGCCACGGCCGAGGTCACGCGGAGCCAGGCCGGCCCGCCTTCCGAGTGCGCAGCGGGCGCCCCGGCAGCGAAGGCACCCGACTCGTAGTCCAGCCATCCGACCCAGCCGCCTCTGAAGGGAGGCTCGTCCGAGACGGCACCGGCGACGCAGTCAAGCCGCACATCCCCGGGCCCACGAGCGTCGCGCTCGCCCACCCCGAGCATGCTCCAGCCCTGTGCAGCCGCGGCTCCGGCATCCAACCAGAACACGTCCTCGTATCCGGCCGCGAGCGTCCGGAACAGCGCCTCGGCATCCACGGATGCGGCCGTGCGGCGAAGCTCGAGCGGAGGGTGGCGCGTCACCCTCACAGCGTACGGCTCGCCGGAACACGTATTCTCATGTGCGTGGACGACATCCTGCTGTGGATCCTCGACGCCGTGCAGGCGGTGGACCCGGTCGTCCGCACGCTCATCGCCGGTCTCGCTGTCTTGCTGGAGACCAGCATCCTGATCGGACTCATCGTGCCCGGCGACACGATCGTCATCATCGCCTCCATGGGAGTGGAGGGCCTGCCCGAGACGATCGCCATGGTGATCGCCGTCGTGGTCGGCGCACTGATCGGCGAGAGCATCGGGTTCTGCCTGGGCCGCTGGCTCGGTCCGCGCATCCGCCGATCCTGGATCGGCCGGCGGATCGGCGAGGCGCACTGGGAACGCGCAGAGCGGTATCTGCAGCGCCGTGGCGGAGTCGCGATCTTCCTCTCCCGGTTCCTGCCGGTGCTGCACTCGCTCGTGCCCCTCACCGTCGGCATGAGCGCCTACTCGTACCGACGCTTCCTGGCGTGGACCGCACCCGCCTGCCTCATCTGGGCGACCGCATACGTGAGTGTGACGTCGCTCGCCGCCGGCGGCTTCCGCGAACTCGTCGACAGGGTGCACTTCGCCGGATACGTGTTCGTCGGCATCATCGTCGTGTTCCTGCTTCTGATCTTCATCGGCAAGAAGCTGCTCACGCGCGGGGAGAACCGTCACATGCGGGCCGCCGTCGACGACGTAGATGAGGACGCCGCTTCGGGCATGAAAGACTGAGGTGATGTCCGAAGACAGCGCCCACAACGCCAGGATCCACTGGTTCGCACGTTTGGAGCACCGCCTCCATGTCTGGCGTGAGAGCCGAGCGCGCCGCCGTGGACGCACCGCGACCGTGCTGCCCTTCGCCGGATACGGCGGCACCGGCTGGGTTCGCGTGGTCGGCAGGGTGCTGATCGTGCCGCCGCAACGCCGCACGGAGAGCGGCGAATACGCCAGTGTGCGCGGTTGGCGCAGCTTCGTCGGCATCCCCGTCAGCTTCGCGAGCGTGCGGATCACGATCGCCGGTCGCGTGCACGAGGTCGTCGCAGATCTCGGCGGCGTGGTCGATACCGTCATCAACGCCGAGCTCCCCGCCGGGTGGCAGAAGTTCACGATGTCGGTGGAGGGTCAGGCGCCGGTTGAGGCCACCGCCTTCATCGTCGGCGACGACGTCGACTTCGGCGTGCTGTCCGACATCGACGACACGGTGATGGTGACCGCCCTCCCGCGCCCGTTCATCGCCGCGTGGAACTCCTTCGTCGTCGACGAGCACGCGCGCCTCCCTGTTCCAGGCATGGCGGTGCTGCTCGAGCAGCTGATGCGGCAGCATCCAGGCGCACCGATGATCTACCTGTCCACCGGTGCGTGGAACGTGGCGCCCACGCTCAGTCGTTTCATGAGTCGGCATCTGTTCCCGACGGGATCCATGCTCCTCACCGACTGGGGACCCACGCACGACCGCTGGTTCCGCAGCGGGCGCGAGCACAAGCTCACGAACCTGCGCCGCCTCGCGGCCGAGTTCCCGCATGTGCGGTGGCTGTTGATCGGCGATGACGGGCAGCACGACGAATCCATCTACACCGAGTTCATGCAGAAGCACCCCGATTCCGTCGCCGGGGTCGCGATCCGCCAGCTCTCCCCCGCAGAGGCGATCCTCGCCGGTGGGCGCTCCGAATCCGACGACCACTCCGACGACGCCGCACCGTGGGTTGCGGCATCCGACGGCGCTGGGCTCCGCGAGCGCCTCACCGACGTGGGCATCCTGCACTGACGATATGGATTCTCCCGTCCTTGATCGCGCGACGTGGTCCGATCGCGAACGTGCCCACCACGAACGCGCGGATACGCTGACCGCCGCGCACCGTGAGCGCGCGGCACGGGGCGAGAAGCATCCGATCTGGGACTTCCTGTTCACCTACTACTCGTACTCGCCGTCACAGCTGCGTCGTTGGCATCCCGGTGCCGGAGTGCAGCTCGAGGACGCAGCGAACAGGGTCCAGTGGCGCTGGTACTCCCCCGGCTCGGCACCAGGATCCGTGGCGCCGGACGCCGCCGCCTTCGCGCGCGAGAAGGCCGCACTCGCAGATCTCATCGAGCGGATGCTGCGCCGCACCGCCGCCCGCCCAGGTCAGTTCGGCTGCTTCGGCCTGCACGAATGGGCCATGGTCTATCGCGACTCCGAGCACCGCCACACCGCGCCGCTGCGGCTCGGGCAGGACGCCACAGACGCCGTCGTGGAGGCGCACGACCTGCGCTGCACGCACTTCGACGCGTTCCGCTTCTTCACGCCGGACGCCGTACCGCGCAACCGCCACCCGCTGAGCCGCGAGGACCAACCGTCGCTCGAGCAGCCCGGATGCCTTCATGCCGGCATGGACCTGTACAAGTGGGCGATGAAGCTCGGCCCGCTCGTGCCGGGCGACATTCTGCTCGACACGTTCGAGCTGGCCCGCGACATCCGCCTGCTCGATATGGAGGCAGCACCCTACGACCTGTCCGCGTGGGGCGTCGTACCCGTCCCGATCGAGCGGGCCGACGGCAAGGCCGAGTACGTGCGTCGCCAGCGCGAGTTCGCTGAACGAGGCAATGGACTGCGCCGGTTGCTGCTGACGGCGTGGCTCGGTGCGGGTCAGGGAACCCGTCCTGGCTCCGACGCCCGACATTCTTGAATGTCTGCGCGATGCAGGCTTCCACTGGGCGTCGATCGCCATCTGCTTCGCCCCGTTCGGCAGCATCGCGCTGCTGATCATGTGCGCGCAGCCGTCGAAGCATCCTGATCACACGCCGTCAGCGCGCGGAGGTCAGCGCGCCAAGGCCGTCTCGATGGGCTCCGAGGTCTCTGCGTTCCCGTTCCCGAAGCGGATGGTCCGGCCGATCGTCAGCGGCTCGTCGAGCGTCGCCACGATCACAGCCGCGACGTCTGCGCGCGACACCGCTCCACGATCCTCCGGGTCCAGCTCGATGCGGCCGGTCGGCTCGTCGAGTGTGAGAGTGCCAGGGCCGAGGATCGTGCCATCGAGCTGACTGCCGCGCAGATGCTCGTCTGCAGCCCACTTCGCATCGGCGTACGCGAAGAACGAGTCATTCCTCGGCACGCCGTGGTCGGCCTTCGATCCGAGCCACGACACCATGACGTAGCGGCGCACACCTGCGAGCGGGGCCGCGTACATCGTGCGGATCGCCGCATCGCGGTCCACAACGTAGGTGCGCTCAGGATCCCCGCCGCCCGCCCCGGCCGACCACACGATGGCGTCGTGCCCACGGACGATCTCGGCGAGCGATGCGGCATCCATCGTCTCGACGTCGCTGACCAGCGCAGTCGCGCCTGCGGCCTCGACATCCGCACTGTGCTGCGGGTTGCGGATGACGGCGGTCACCTCGTCGCCGTTCGCGACGAGCAGCGGCGCGAGGAGAAGAGCGATGCGGCCGTGGCCGCCGAAGACGATGATGCGGGACATGGGGATCTCCTGTCTGACGACTCGGACTCCAGGCTAATCGCTCAGTCGTCCAACCGCAGTCGCGGACAGCGCACGTTGCACACCTTTCGCGGCGCTGCGACCGGCGCGATTCGCTCCGATCGTGCTCGCCGAGGGACCGTAGCCGACGAGCTGGACGCGCGGATCCTTGACCGCCGTCGTTCCCCGACCGTTGCGGTCGAGCTGGATGCCGCCGGCGGCGCTGCGCAGGTGCAGCGGTGCGAGGTGCGCGATCGCCGGACGGAATCCGGTCGCCCAAAGGATCACGTCGACGGGTTCGAACGAGCCGTCCGCCCAGCGCACGCCGTCGGGCTCGATGCGCTGGAACATCGGTCGCCGACCAGCGTATGCGCCGAGTCGCTCGGCCTCGCGCTCCTGCCGCCGCAGCATGAGCCCCGTGACGCCGACCACACTCTGCGGCGGCAGACCCTGGGCGACGCGCTGCTCGACGAGCGCCACAGCAGCAGCCCCCGCCTCTGGTGTGAAGTCGTCGTCGCGCCAGACCGGCTCACGGCGCGTGACCCAGAGCGTCTCGGTGATCGGCGCGAGGGCACCGAGGAACTGCACGGCAGATGCGCCGCCGCCGACGACCAGCACCCGCTTGCCGCGGAAGTGCTCGGGCCCCGGGTAGTCGACGGTGTGCAGCTGCTCTCCGATGAAGGTCTCCATCCCCGGATAGTGCGGCAGGAACGGCTGCGTCCAGGTTCCGGTGGCGTTGACGACGGTGCGAGTGCGCCATTCGCGCTCGCCCGCGTGGACCACCAGCATCCCGTCGTCGTCGCTGACCGAGTCGACGTGGACGGGGCGGATGACGGGGAGATCGTGCGTGCGCTCGTAGTCTGCGAAGGATGCCGGAACCACGGCGTTCGCGCGCTTCGTGTCGCGAGCCGGGGATGTGGATCCCGGCAGCTCCGCGACACCGTGCACGTCGTTCATCGTCAGTGCATCCCAGCGATGCTGCCATGCACCACCCGGTGCCGTGTTCGCATCGAGTACCACGTGATCGATGCCGAGGCGCTTCAGATGGAAGGACGTGGAGAGACCGGCCTGCCCCGCACCGATCACGATGCTCTCCAAGATCTGCATATCCATGACAACGCATGCATCGACGGGAGTGTTCCCGTCGAACCCGATCGCGACGCGAATGCGCCGCTCGATTGGCGGTCGCCGCTTCGCGTGTTGTATTCTTTTCAAGTTGCCCCGCTCACCCGGGGCGAGAAGATGGGCCTGTGGCGCAGCTGGTAGCGCACCTGCATGGCATGCAGGGGGTCAGGGGTTCGAGTCCCCTCAGGTCCACGTGAAAACCCTTGGGTAACCAGGGGTTTTTCGTGTTTCATCAACCAGTAGACAAGGCCGGAATCGGGGCCGACACCCTTTTTCCACCCTTTTTCAACACCACTCGTTCACCGGGAACGGTCGCCGATCACCAACAACCGAAGACCGGGTATGTGGTGGCCATGACTACTGAAACAGCCCACAGGACGCCTCCAATCGAAGACCAGATCGGGGGACGGCACGTATCCGATCTGCCCGACCTGCTCACGATCGACGAGCTGAGCAACTACCTGCAGGTGCCCAAGCAGACGATCTACTACTGGCAGAAGATCGGCTCCGGACCCAAGCCCTTCAAACTCGGAAAGCACCTGCGATGGAACAAGCGGGCCCTGCTCGACTGGCTCCATCAGCGCGAGGTCGCCTGATGCCACGCGTCTCGCTGAACCCCGGCGAACGCGGCGACTTCCAGGTTCGCGCGCTCGATGACGCACGTATCCGCGTCCGTCAGGAGTACTGCCGCTTCGATGGCGTGCGCAAGCGGACCGAAACCCGCGCAGGATCTGAAGCCGCCGGCAAGCGTGAGCTGAACACTCGCTTCCCTCGCCTGTTCCAGAAGACCTCCCCAGAGGACGATGCTCAAGACGGCACAGAGGACGTCGCGTTCTCATCGGTGGTCGCGGAATGGCTCCAGCACTCAGAGCTGCTCCTCACGCAGGAGGAGATCTCACGAGGATGGTTCACAGAGGGGAAGCGGATCGCTCACAACATCCTGGTCCCGAAGTTCGGGACCACGCCAGTGACAGAAATCACTCCACGGGTCATCGCAGATGCCTACACGGGATGGGCGCAGCAGTGGGCACCGCAGGCGCGGAACGCGAAGGTCATCCTCAACAGCATCATGCAGTACGCCGTCGCACCACTGGGGATCATCGATAAGAACCCGGCCCGCGAGGTGCCCGTGATTCGAAGGAAGAAAAGGAAGGAAATCTTCGCACCCGGCATCAGTGAACTCATCGAACTGCGCGCAGCAGTCGCCGCCTACATGGCCGATCCGGACCGGCCGGGCCCTGCCCTGTCGCCACTTCTCCTGGATACAACCGACCTGATCCTGCTAACTGGACTTCGAATCGGTGAAGTGCTCGGCCTGCGCTGGGATCACGACATCTTCTTGCCGGGCGACATGCCCCATATCGTTGTCAACGGCGCCGTCAAGGAGAAGGGCGGTCCGAAGATCTTTGAAGCCATGCCGAAGTCCGAAAGTGGTCTCCGGGTTATCGCCTTGCCGGAGGTCGCTGTCGAGATCCTTCGCCGACGCGAGTCCGGGCGGAACGGCAAGACCTGCGAGCAGGGGTTCGAGTACGCGTTCTCTACGCGCAGCGGGCGCCCGAATGGACCGCAGGACGTCCACCGTCAGTTACGGAACGTCCGGGCGGCGGCTGGACTTCCCGCGAACTATGTCCCCCACGCGCTCCGTCGGACGGTCGGCACCGAGATCGCCGACTTCTACAACTTGAACGCCGCTGCTCAATTCCTCGGTCACGCTCATGCTCGTGTCACGGAAAAGCACTATGCGAAGCGGAGCCACGAGACACCGGACGTCCGCTCCCTCCTCACCGCCACCCATGACCTGGTGACGGGGCGAGGTGTCACCGATATGACGGTGGACGCCCTCGATCAACCTGCGGCGCTTGACGGCATCCCGGTGACTTCAGCCGACACCGTTCTCGCCGCACTGGACGGAGCATCCGTCGAGGAGAAAATGGCAGCGATCAATGCGCTCATGGCGTCCATGTTCGGCCAGACGGCGTCGTTATGAAATCCCCGGCACACTCCGCTCAGATTCGGTAGTCGTCGTGGAGGACCACGCGGACGAGTACGATCATGCCGCGCGCACCGTCCAGCAATGCAGGCGCCGCGCTGACGCGGTTCTGTATGACCTCGGACGCATCTATGAAGTATCGCCCGAGCCGTACCGGTGCGTCTTCGACCCGCTGCTGCTTTCGCGTCTTTGAGGCACGCAGACGAGCAAGGCTCAGCTCCTTACTGATGCTTTCGATCTGCTGGCCGTAGACTCAGTATGATGTCGTCGCTTCCGAAGTCGCAGTCCCAGATCGGCGGTGCCCTGGATCGTGATGCCGCCGAAGAGTTGGCGCGTACGCTTCGTGCGGTGGCGGACCCGACCCGGCTTCAGATCCTGAGCATCATCCTGGGTTCCGTTGATGAGCGTGCCACCGTGGGCCAGCTCGCTGATGTGCTGGGATTGAGGCAGCCGACCGTGACGCATCACGTTCGAATCCTGCTCGATGACGGATTCCTCATGCGGCAGCAGTCTGGAAAGCTGGGCTGGCTGTCCGTGAACCCGGGCCGGCGTAGCGCGGTCGAGGACTTCCTGCGGTGAGCGACGGCGCGCCGCATCGCATCGGCAAGCCGCTCGACGAGCGGGCTGCGCGCGATCGCGCGGCGCAAGTATCAGTGCTCGGCAATCCGGACATCCTTCGCGTGCTCAGCGCCCTGGCGTCCGACATCCCCGTCGCTTCAATCCCAGCGGAACTCTCCTTGAGCTCGGCAGTCATCGACGAAGCACTGCGTTCGCTCTTGATAACGGGCCTGGTCCGCGACGACGAGGGTCGCGTGACGCCGACTGTTGATGCGTGGGTGCGGTTCGGACGATTGCTGTCGAGTGAGTCGCTGCAGACGGTGCCGGCTGCCCCTGCGGTCGCAGATCTCCCGCAGGGAGTGATGACGATCGTCGCGGATCTGGCGTATCGGTTCAGCTCTACGTTTAGCCCCGAGACGGTGGCGAGCTATGTCGCGCAAAGCTACCTGTTGTTGAGTCAGCGGGCACGCGTTCGCGAGCACCTTCTGACGATGACTGAGCGTTATGCCGCTGACCGGCTGGAGGCTCTCGCCACAGCGCAGGGGTTGCTGCTCCGGGATACACCGGAGGTACTGTTCGTCTGCGTGCAGAATGCCGGCCGCTCGCAGATGGCCGGAGCCTTCCTGCGCCACCTCTCCGGCGGGAAGGTGCACGTTCGGACTGCCGGTTCATCACCGGCCGAGGCCGCGCATCCTCGCGTAGCTGCGGCGTTGTTGGAAGCGGGCGTAGAGCTGTGGGGTGAGTTCCCGAAGCCGCTGACCGATGACGTCGTGCGAGCCGCCGACTATGTCATCACGATGGGGTGCGGCGACGCATGTCCGGTGTTTCCGGGGCGTCGGTACATGGAGTGGGATCTTCCGGATCCGCTTGAGCTTGATGACGCTGGTCTCCGGGATGTGCGTGACGACATTCGCTCCCGCGTTCTGGACCTGTTGGCTGAGCTCGGAGTTGATCCTCAGGACACGAGCCGGTAGCCTGCCACCCGCACGGTCTCGATGAGTGCTTGTGCGGGGGCGAACGCCGCCAGCCGTGCACGCAGTTTCGTCATCGCGACCCGTACCGAGGCATGGGGGTCTTCCAGGTCGGAGCCGAAGGCGAGGGCGAGGGTGTCGATGCTCACACTCTCCGGGTATGCACGAATGATCTGGTGCAGGAGCTCGAACTCCCGCGCGGGCAGGAGCAGCGCCTGGTCTCGCCATCGAAGGCTGCGGTGTGGGATGTCGAGAGTCAACTCGCCGATGGTGAGGATCCGTTCGATCGGGCCGGTCCGCGGGTGCAGCCGCGCGACGTCACGCAGTCGCTGTGGAGTCATCGGCAGCCGCACAGTGCCGCGCACTCCCGCTTTCATCGCGCCGGCTATCGTCGCCGTCGCAGTGGTGTCGAAGACACCGAGGAAGATGGAGCCGCTGCACACAGGCTGGGTGATCTGGAGGATGGCGCTGAGCTGCTCGAAGGCTTCGCCGCCGGCGAGGATGAGCGAGGCGTCGTCATCGTGAGCGAGATCGGCGAGGGCGCCGACGATCTCTGGGTGGATTGTGATCGGCACTCCCGCGTGCCGGAATTCGGCGAAGCTGCCCCGGAGGATATCGGTGCTGTTGCCGTGTACGACGAAGCGGGCGTTGCCGGTCCGGGGGATGTCGCTCATCCGAACCGTCCACTGATGTAGTCCTCGGTGCGCTGATCCTGAGGCTGCTCGAAGATGTTCTTGGTGAGGTCGTATTCGACCAGCACCCCGGTGCGGTCGCCGGTGGTGTCATCGGCGAGGGCCGTGAAGAACGCAGTCCTGTCGGCCACGCGCGCCGCTTGCTGCATGTTGTGGGTGACGATGATGATCGTGTAGTCCTGGCGCAGGTCGTACATCAGATCTTCGATGCGGGATGTGGCGATGGGGTCGAGCGCGGAGCAGGGCTCGTCCATGAGGATCACGTCGGGGCGTACGGCGATGGTCCGGGCAATGCACAGTCGCTGCTGCTGACCTCCGGAGAGACCGAAGGCCGATTGCTTGAGTTTGTCCTTGACCTCTCCCCAGAGGGCCGAACGTGTCAGCGCTTCCTCGACGAGGTCGTCCATGTTGTCGACCTTCATCCCCGTGACTCTCGGCCCGTAGGCGATGTTGTCGTAGATCGACTTCGGGAACGGGTTCGGCTTCTGGAAGACCATGCCGATCCGGCGGCGAACTTCGATCGGATCGACACCCTTTGCGTAGATGTTCTCCTCCTGGAAGAGGACGTTGCCCTCGACGTGGGCAGCGTCGATGAGGTCGTTCATGCGATTCAGGGAGCGCAGGAGGGTGGATTTGCCGCATCCGGAGGGACCGATGAGAGCGGTGATCTCGTTGCGGCCGAATTCGAGGTTCACGCCGGTGACGGCACGGAAGTCGCCGTAGTAGACGTTGACGTCCTCGCAGCGAATGAGTCCGCTGGGGGTTTCGGCGATGCGGCGTGAGTTGGCGGCGTGGAAGTGAGTGTGTGTTGCCGAGCTGTCTGTGGGGGTGCTCATGGTTACCACCGTTTCTGGAACTTGTTGCGGATGAAGATGGCGAGGGCGTTCATCAGGATGAGAACGGCGAGCAGAAGGATGCTGGTCGCGCCGGCGAGCTCGTGGAATCCCTCTTGTGGTCGCCCGGTCCAGTTGAAGATCTGAATCGGCAAGGTGGTGTAACCGCTGAGGAGCCCGTTCGGATCGAAGGTGATGTAGACGAGAGCACCGAGTACGAGGAGTGGTGCGGCTTCGCCGAGGGCTCGGGACAGGGCGAGGATCGAGCCGGTGGCGATGCCGGGGACGGATGCGGGGAGCACCTGCCGCCAGGTTGTCTGCCATGGCGTCGCGCCCAGTGCTAGGGAGCCGTCGCGGATCTCGCGGGGCACGGCACGGATGGCTTCCCTGGTGGCGATGATGATGACCGGCAGGATGAGCAGCGTCAGCGCGAGCGCCCCACCGATGACGATGTTCTTGTTGGTCACGCCCAGCATCGAAAGGAATGCGAGGGCGAGCAGGCCATAGACGATCGACGGGACAGCGGCGAGGTTCTGCACGTTGAGCTCGACGAACTTGTTGAACCAGCGTTTCCGGTCGGCGAACTCTTCCAGGTGCACGGCGGCGGCGATGCCCAGGGGCAGAGTCAGTACAGCGGTGGTGCCGATCGCCCAGACAGAGCCGAGGATGGCGGGGCGAGCTCCGGCTTCTTCAGGGTCGGCGGAGGGGAAGTTCGTTATGAGGTTCCAGGAGAGCTTGTTCTGTCCGGTGAGGAAGATGGTCACCAGCAGCGTGATGAGCACCGCGAACGCTACGAAAAGCGAGAACCACAGCAGCAGAAGGAACAGAAGCGCGGTGGGGCGCATCTCTCCGTTTCGGCCCGTAGCGAGTGGGCGGGACGCGTGGATCACGCGGGGCGGGGTGGTTGTCGGCGCGGACATCAGTAGGCCTCCCGGAATCGGCGCACGAAGCGGATGCTGATGAAGTTAATGAGCAGCGTGATGAGGAACAGCAGCAGCCCGACGGCAAACAGCGTGTTGTATTCCAGGCTCCCGACGCGGGAGTCCCCGAGCGCGGCGTTCGCAATGAAGCCAGTCATCGTCTGTCCCTGCTCAAGCGGGTTGCTCACCATCTGTGCCTGGCTGCCGGCGGCGATCGCGACGATCATCGTTTCTCCGACCGCGCGGGAGATCCCCAGAACGACGGCGGCGACGATGCCTGACAGCGCCGCGGGGAAGACAACACGGAGAGTGGTCTGCATACGGTTGGCGCCGAGAGCGGCGCTTCCCTGTCGCAGTGCGCTGGGAACGGCAGACATCGCATCCTCGGCGATCGAGGCGATGGTGGGGATGATCATGACACCCATCACAAGGCCAGCGGCGAGAACGCTGAACGCACCCGTCGGCAGTTGGAGCCAGTCGCGGAGTACCGTGCCCTGGACGAACTGAAGGGCGAAGAACCCGTAGACGACGGTAGGAATGCCGGCGAGAATCTCCAGCAACGGCTTGAGTATCTTGCGGACGCGGGGTTTGGCGTACTCCGCGAGGAGGATCGCGGCGCCGAGACCGAATGGCACGGCGACGAGGAGTGCGATCACCGTCGTCCATAACGTGGCGGTCACCAGGGGCAGGACACCGAACGAGGCGTCGGCGAATCGGGGGGCCCAGCGTGTGCCGAAGAGGAACTCGAGCACGGGCACTTCGGCGAAGAAGCTCAGCGACGGAATCAGCAGCGCGATGAGGATGCCGACCGTCGTGATGACAGTGATGCCGGCCGCCACGCGCAAACCGAGCTTGATGAGGAACTCACCGGGCCGGCGGCGTCCAGCGAATGATGCGGAGGGGGCGGGGGCCCGACCAGTGGCCGGACCCCCTGTCCGCTCAGAGACGGTGGTCATGAGAATCGTCGTGAGCGGGCGGATCAGCCGAGGGATGCGAGCTCGTCCGAGGCCGTGGTGACCTGCTCCTCGGTAAGGGGGACGAACAGGGCGCGCTCGGCGATGTCGAGCGAGTTCGCGACGTAGAAGTCGACGAACGCCTTCACCTGTTCCTTTTCAACGTAGGAGGCGTTGTTGACGTAGATGAACAGCGGACGCCCCAGCGGGGTGTACGTGCCGTCCTGAACGGTCTCCGTGCTCGGCATCACACCGTCGATCATGGCGGCCTTGATGACCCCCTCGTTCTCTTCGACGTAGCTCAGGCCAAGGAACCCGATCGCGCCGACGTCGCCCGAGACGCCCTGGACCGTGATGTTGTCGTCCTCCGAAGGGCTGTAGTCGGTACGAATCGCGCCTTCTTCACCGTTGATCGCGTCAGTGAAGTAGTCGAACGTCCCAGAGTCGGTGCCCGCACCAAAGAGCGTGATGGCCTGGTCGGGGAAGCTTGAGTCGACCTGGTTCCAGTTGGTGATCTCACCCTCGGCTTCCGGGCCCCAGATGGTGTTGAGCTGCTCGACGGTGAGATCCTCAGCCCAGTCGTTCTCCGGATTGATGATGACCGAGAGCCCGTCGTTGGCGGCGACGATCTCGGTGTACTCGACACCCGCGGCTTCGCACTCCGCGGCTTCTTCGTCCTTGATCGGACGGGACGCGTTGGAGATGTCGGTCTCGTCGGCGCAGAAGGACTTGAACCCGCCGCCGGTGCCGGACGTTGCGACGGAGACGTTCACACCGGACTCCTCGTCGCCGAAGAGGTCGGCTGCCGCCTCGGTGAGCGGGGCAACGGTCGACGAACCGTCGGTGGTCACCGAACCGGACAATCCGCTTGCGGAGCCGCTCGATCCGCCGGAGTCGCCTTCCGCGGGTTGTCCCCCGCAGGCGCTCAGCGTGAGCGCGCCGATGACGACCAGCGCCGTGGACGCGAAGATCTTTGCTGTGGTCTTTCGCACGATTGCTTCCTTCATCTCAGATACGTGTCAGGCAGCCAGTGGACCGCCTCAAATAGATGGTTGTCTATCCGACGTATTCATAGAAGGTCATCTATGTGAACGTGAGGTGAACGAACGTGGAAGAGCTCTCCTGAGTTACCGCGTCAGGAGAACCGGGCGAAGACGAGCGAGAGCGCAGCGAGGGCGACGGCGATGAGCGCCATGGCCGAGTAGGAGCCGGTCGCGACCGCGAGCAGCGGACCTATCGCGGGGCCGAATGCGCCGATGAGGGTGATTGGCGCGGCGAAGACACCGTTGATGGCGCCGTAGTTCTGAGTGCCCCATCGGTCTGCGACGGCTGAGCCCTGCACAAGGGTTTGTGCGCCGCGGACGGCACCGGCGGCGATGCCGATGGAGATGAGCAGCCATGGCGGGCCGGGGACGAGAGCGAGGAGGGCGAGGAATGCGACGCTCAGTCCAGCGGTGGCCGCGAGGGGAATCCAAGGCGCGGCAGTGTGCGGAATGGCGACGTAGAGAAGTCGTCCGATGACCTGCCCTGCCCCAAGAAGTCCTAGATGAGTGAGTCCGATTGGCTGTGAACGGCGTGGAGGCTGTTAATCGTTGGCAGAGGGTGTTAAGCCCAATGTGTGAATACCGACCTCAACACCCTCCTGATCACACTTTACGTCCATCTCGATGACCGGATCCTGCCCGCGATCGGCTTCACCCGGGACCACCACCCCGGTCGCAAGCCCGCGTTGAACGATGTCGAGCTGCTGTGTCTACTCGTCGCGCAGCACCTGCTCGGGATCTCCTCTGACCGGAAATGGATCCGATACGCCCGCACCCACTTGAAGAGCATGTTTCCGGCGCTGCCTGGCCAGTCCGGGTGGGGCAAGCGCGTCCGCCAATCCACCGGGCTGCTGTCCGCGGTGATCACGGAGCTTGCCCGCGATACCCCGTCATGGAACGAAGTCACCCGGCTGATCGATTCCACCCCACTGCCGTGTGGGAAGTCCCGCGAGACGGTGAAACGCTCCGACCTTGCCGGTGACGCCGGCTACGGGTACTGTGCCTCACATTCCCGGTTCTTCTGGGGCTTCCGCCTCTACCTGGTCTGCACACCGGACGGGATGCCCGTGGTCTGGGGACTCGCGAATCCGAAGATCGGTGAACGCGAAGCCGCGGCAGCGATGCTCGACCACGACCGCCACCTCATCCAGCCTGGACAAGTCATCATCGGCGACAAAGGCTTCGCCGGGCGCGAGTTCGAAACCTTCATCACCGAGGACCTCGGCGCACACCTGATCCGTCCCGATCGCAAGGACGAGAAACCGAGGTTCGGGAAACTCGGCGGGATCCGACAATGGGTCGAGTCCGTGTTCGACACGCTCAAAGGCCAACTCACCCTCGAAGACCACGGCGGACGCACCATCGCTGGTGTTTACTCCCGCGTCGCCGCACGGCTCCTCGCCCTCGCAGCCGGAATCTGGCACAACTGGCTCATCGGAGCACCCGTCAAACGCTCACTCATCGCCTACGACCACTAAACCCAATCGGACTCACTCATCTAGAAGTCAAGGACTTCAATGAAAAAGAGTCCATCATGACCGTTTCTGCCGAAATGCTTCGCACCTACCTGCTCATCGTCGCGGTACTCGCGATCCGCGAGGGCATCGAAGCGTGGCGTGGCGACGTGGAATCCCTGTTCGAGGTACTCGAAGACCTCGAAGATGACGATGACGACGCAGAGGAGAAGATCCGTTGACACAGGGCCCATTCCGGGAAGTCCCGATCGCATGCACGCTCCCGACAATCGCGGAAGCCAAGGAGCAGGTGGAGAAGTGGCAAGCGTTCGATGCGGACTACGCGCTCTCCTCAGAACGCACCGACTCCGAGCTCATCATCCACTATGCCAAGATCGATGACTCGATCAGCCGGCTACGGGATCTCGTCGAGGTCGAGCAGCGTTGCTGCGCGTTCGTCGATTGGGGCATCGACGAGAGCGGGAGCGACCTGCATCTCATCGCGCGCGGCTCTGAGGAGCAGCTCGCGGCGCTCAATGTACCGCTGCCTCGCGAGGCATGACCGGAGCCTCACGCACATGTCAGCGTCACCGACGATGCTGGAGCGTAGACCGGCATTGCGACCGAAATGGTTTCGCGACTCGTGAACGTCCAAATTCTTTGGCGCTCAGTATCAAGTTGAGTTCCGGCGCCCGCACCATGCCTCCGCTGACGAACCAGGTCCGGCTCAGAAAAGTGTCACGATACACAGTGCCTAACGCGCTCTCCGCACGCCTGTTCGCGTGACATCTAGTGTCATCGCACCGCGTTTCCGACATTTGAGATTTGATACGCCGTATCAAAGCATTGACCATCACTTAGATACGGCGTATCATTGTGGCATGACGATTGAATCACTTGCTCTTCATAACTTCGAAGATCGTGCGACTAAGGCGATCCTTCGCCGCAAGCTACAGATCAACACGCGCGACCTCGTGGCCCTGCTCGCAGATCTCGTCGACACTTCCGCGCCGACCACGCAGCCCGATCGCGACTTCCTCACTACCTATGCCGGCCTCACCGGTGCTGACCTCGAGGACGAATCCGTCAGCGGCATCGACGCAAACATCAGCGCGAACCGCGCCCGCGCCTCCATGGACGTGCAGGCAGTTTCCCTGACCACGCAACAAGTCTCCGAAATGCTCAACATGAACCCCGCCAACGTTCGCCGCGCTGTGCTCGACGGCACCCTGTATTCAGTCAAACCCACACCAGGCTCGCATCACCGCTTCCCGAAGTGGCAGTTTGTCGACGGCCGTCCTCTCCCTGGTTTGCGTGAAGTGATCAGCGCTTTGCCGGATGACTATCACCCGCTTGAAGTCGCCGGATTCATTGCCGAACCAGCTGAGACGCTTCGCAATATGAGCCCGGCTCAGTGGCTCGCTGGTGGCGGCAACATCTCCGATGTCGTCGCGCTCGCGGACGGGCGGAGCTGGGAGTGAGCGCCAAAAATCCCCGCACGCCCCCTCAGCCGCTCACCGCCGACGTGGCGGACGTGTGCACCCTCGCCACAGATCGACCCCTGTTCCGGATCCACACTGTCCGCGGAACTCACCCAACGCCCTGGGATGGTCTTCGCGAGTATGGACCGCTTCCCCAGTCTCGGTGGGAACCACAACCTCCACCATCAGACTTTTACCCCGGCAACGGAGTCGCCTATGTAGCGAAGGACCCGATCACCGCGTTCGCTGAAGTGTTCCAGAACCGCCGCCGCATCGTCATCAGTGCGGACAAAGCCATCAGCGCCTGGTTCCCCAAGCGCCCCCTGCGACTGCTCGACCTCACACAGGGGTGGCCAACCCGCAACGGGGCATCCGCTTCCCTCCACGCCGCGCCCAAGTCCACCACCCAAGCATGGGCACACCAGATCCACACCCAGCTGAGCTCCTCGCTGCAGATCGACGGTCTATACGTGCCATCGACCATGACACTTGCACCGATGGTGGTTCTTTTCACTCGTTCGCAGGATGCGTTCCCAAAAGCGCCGACGTTCTCGCAACTGCTCACCCACCGAGACTCTCGCGTACTCGCGTCCAAAGCCGCGATCTCACTGAACTGGCCCTTGCTCTAGGCCAAGCACCATGCAGCCCGCCCATCACATCGATCCTGTGAATCGCCCCGGGTCTCGTGGAGGGTCTGAAATCCCGAGAGGATGAGACCTATGCCAGCTTTGAGGAAGTATCCGCCGGAGTTGCGGGAGCGAGCGATGCGGCTCGTGCAGGAAGCGCGGAAGGAGGATCCGGAGTTGTCTGTGAATCAGGCGGTGATCCGGATCGGACAGCGCGTCGGGGTGAATCCGGACACGTTGCGCGGTTGGGTTAAGCAGGCTCAGATCGACGCGGGAGAGCGTCCTGGAACGACGACTGACGATGCGTCGAGGATCAAGCATCTCGAGGCGGAAGTGCGTGAGCTCAAGCGCGCGAACGAGATGGCGGATTCAACCGGTGGTCGCAACGAGTTCCGTGAACTTCTCCGATGGTGTCAGATAGCCGAGCGTCTTGCGAGGACGCCCGTTGAGCGAGTCCTGAATAGCGGTCAGCTCGGTGCGGCTGACCACGCTCAGATCGGTGCTCTTCGGCAGGTACTGGCGTAGCAGTCCGTTGGTGTTCTCGTTGCTGCCGCGTTGCCAGGGCGAGTGCGGGTCGCAGAAGTAGATCGGGATCCCTGTCTTCAACGTGAACTCGGCGTGCTTGGCCATCTCCGCGCCTTGGTCCCACGTGATCGTCCGCGCCAGCGAAGCCGGCAACTCGGTAATCGCCTCACGCATCGCCGCCTCCACCTGTGCGGCACTCTTCCCGTCCGGCAGATGCAGCAGCAACATGAGCCGTGTGGTGCGTTCGACGAGGGTCCCGACGGCGCTGCGGCTGTTCTCACCGAGGATGAGGTCTCCCTCCCAATGGCCAGGCACGGCGCGGTCTTCGACCTCGGCGGGGCGCTCGCTGATCATCACCATGCCGGGCAGCCGGCCACGCCCATCAGTTGCCGTTCGGGATTTCCGAGCGGCGCGTCCTGACCTCAGGCAGCGGGCGAGTTCGCGACGCAACTGCCCGCGTCCCTGCACGAACAGGGACTGGTAGATGGTTTCGTGACTCACGTGCATCTCCGGGTCGTCGGGATGCTCTAACCGTAGGCGGGCGGCGATCTCCTGCGGTGACCATAGCTTCTCCAACTCCGCGGTCACGGCCTGGAGTAGCCGGCCGCCGTCGAGCTTGAATGGCTTCGGCCTGCGCGCCTGCTCACGCGCGTCTTCATGCGCCCGCCACGCCGAGTACCCGTCGCGTCCGCCGCCGCGCTTGACCTCGCGGCTGACGGTCGAGACCGCCCGCCCGAGACTGCGCGCGATCGCGGTGAGCGTGTCACCGCGGGCAAGCCCTACGAGTATTTGCTCGCGGTCGAGGACCGTCAGATGCCCCTTCCGCGGCTCCCACCCGAACGGCTTCGCATCGAGGTGACGCCCCTCGCGGGCCATCTTCCCGACCATCGGCGCCGTGCAGCCGACTTCGCGGGCGATGTCGATGAGACGCCACCCCTTCGAGTGGAGACGGATAGCGAGCTGCTTCTGCTCGCGACTGAGATGACCATGCTTGCCCTGCAACCGATGCCTCCCGAGATCAGCGTCTGCTTCATCTCACAGCACCCATTGCGCTGACCGGTTGAATCCGCCGATCCTGCTGGCGGCGTCGAGTTTCTTCGCGCGGGAGCTCGACCCGCGACTGCCGTGGTAGTTCAGTTCATCGACGATCATCGTGACCGGTTCGGAGTCGAGCCGATCTGCCGCGTGCTCACCCAGCACGGGGTGAAGATCGCTCCGTCCGGTTACTACGCCTTCAAGAAGCGACCCGTCTCCGCGCGAGCCGTCAGCGATGCGGAACTGGTCGTGCAGATCGAGCGGGTGTTCTGGGACCGCAAGCTCGGTCGTGGGATCAGCGGCGCCCGCAAGGTCTGGCGGCTGCTGACCCGGGAGGGCATCATCGTCGCGCGTTGCACTGTCGAACGCCTCATGCGTCAGCAGGGCCTGCGCGGCATCCGCCGCGGCAAGCAGTTCATCACCACACGTCCCGACGACTCCGCGCCGAGGGCTGAGGATCACGTGAAGCGGGAGTTCCACGCTGACCGGCCGAACGAGCTCTGGGTGGTCGACTTCACCTATGTGCCGACATGGTCGGGGATGGCGTTCACCGCGTTCGTCACCGACGTGTTCTCCCGCCGCATCGTCGGCTGGCGAACGATGTCCAAGATGCCGACCGACCTGCCACTGGACGCGCTCGAGATGGCGCTGTGGATCCGCGATCGGGCCGGTGAAGACATCACCGGCGTCATTCAGCACTCGGATTATGCCGAGG